>NZ_SOGM01000002.1:0-1110 GCF_004403545.1 Cryobacterium sp. TmT2-59
CGAGGCGGCAACCTATGGCCGCTTCGCGACCGGCGACCTCGCCTCGATCCTCGGCTCGAACAGCTCCCGAACCCTGACCCATCGCGCTGACGAGGGGCAGTCGCTCGCGCAGGGCACCGCGGGCTGGGCGGCCATCGGCCGACCCATCGCCCCGATGCTCGACGTCTCCGCCGACGATCTGGAGGAGAGCGCGTGAGCGTCACGGCCACGGCGCCGCCAGCCCTGCCAGCGGAGCTGGAAGCGTTGATGCGGCAGCTGAAAATGCCCTACGCCCGCGCCCTGGCGCCCGAGCTGATCGCGACGGCGCGCGCTCAACGTTGGGAACCGGTCGAGGTCATCAAGGCCCTGTTCGTCGAGGAAGTCACCGGTCGATCCCGGTCCATGCTTGCTACCCGACGGAAGGCCGCGGGCTTCCCGACCGGGAAGACCTTCGACACTTGGGACGAGTCCGCATCCTCGATCCCAGTCCCAACGCAGCACGCCCTCCGGACGCTGGAATGGATCGGCCGGAAGGAGAACGTCGTCGTTTGCGGGCCCTCCGGGACCGGGAAAACCTTCTTCCTCGAGGCCCTCGGCCAGCAGGTCGTGGAAGCCGGGATGCGAGTCGCGTGGTTCCGCCTCGAGGACCTCGGCGCCCTGGTCCGCGCCCACCGTTCCGACGACTCCGTCAACCGTGTCGTCGCCCGGATCCTTCGCGCCGATTTGATCGTGGTCGACGATATCGGGCTGCTCGAAGTCGGAGCCGACGCGGCCGAAGGACTTTACCGGCTCGTCGATGCCGCCTACGAGAAACGCTCCATCGCGGTCTCCTCGAACCTGCACCCGGCCGGCTTCGACGCCCTCATGCCCAAGACCCTCGCGACCGCGACCGTCGACCGGCTACTGCACCACGCGCACGTTTGCCAGACCTCGGGCGACTCGATCCGCCTCACCCAGGCCCTCGCCGGGAAGGGCGTCACCGCGATGAGTTAGAACGAGCACAACCACGCATGGCCAACGCCACCAAACCCCAGGTGGGCAGATCTGTTGGCCATGAGTGGGCAGTTTTCATGGCCACCAGCGGGCATTCCTACTGGCCGCCAGTGGGCAGTTCGGATTGGCCATTGACAC
>NZ_SOGM01000061.1:0-1160 GCF_004403545.1 Cryobacterium sp. TmT2-59
AGGCGCACGGCAAGCTGGCCCAGGACGCCGCCGCACTGGCAGACCTCATCGACGAGGCCCACCGATTCGCGACGGGGACCGCGGATACCGGGCCGCGGGTGCCCGGGTCGCGGTGGGACGCCGACACCGTCGCCGAGCGCGAGTTCACGAGCGAGTTGGCCTGCACGATCCGGATTCCACAGCGGTCGGCGGAGACCTTGATCCATGAGAGCGGGTGTCTCACTGGGGAGCTTCCGCTGACGATGGCCGCGCTCCGGTCGGGCCAGATCAGCTACCGGCACGCGAAGGTACTGATGGGCCAGGCCTGGTCGCTCCCGGACGAAGCCAAGGCCGCGTTCGAGGAGGCCCTGCTGAAGTCCGCCGAGAACCTGACCGCGTCGAAACTCAAGCGCAAGGCCAGGATCTTGCGGGAGCGGCTGCACCCGGAGACGATCACGGCCCGGCACCAGAAGTCAGCCTCGGAGCGCAACGTGTTCTTCGAGCCCGAGGCCGACGGGATGGCGTCGCTGCACTGGTACGACTCCGCGGAGAAGGTGCAGGCCGCGTACGACCGCATCACCGTCATGGGCCTGAGCCTGCTGGGCCCGGACGAAGACCGCACCCTCGGCCGGCTCAGGGCCGACGTGTTCAAGGACCTGATCCTGGACGGGGTGACCCCCAGGGGACTCGGCAAGGGGATTCGGGGCCGGGTGCACGTCACCGTCCCGGTGCTGACGCTGATGGGTCAGAGCGAGGAACCCGGGCACCTCGAAGGCTACGGCCCGATCGATCCCGACACCGCCCGGCGGATCGCCGCCCGGGCGCCGAGCTTCACCCGGATCCTGGTGCACCCGGAGACCGGGGTCGTGCTCTCGGTCGGCCGCGACCGTTACAAGGTGCCCAAAGACCTCAGGCGCTACCTGGAGGTGCGGGACGAGACGTGCCGGTTCCCGGGCTGCAACCGCGGCGCGGCGCACTCCGACATCGATCATGCGCTGGACTGGCAGTTCGACGGGCTCACCGCGCACGACAATCTCGCGCACCTGTGTCCGGGCGAGCACGGGCTGAAGTCGGAGACCCGGTGGAGCTACGAAATGCTGCCCGACGGCACTCTCAACTGGACCTCACCGACCGGGCGGCACTTCATCAGCGAACCGGCCACCATCATCCAGCCCCAACCG
>NZ_SOGM01000034.1:0-1240 GCF_004403545.1 Cryobacterium sp. TmT2-59
CTTAGTTAGGTTGGGCGTGTCGGCTGTTAATCGTCGCTGGAATCTGTTAATTTTCAGGCGTGAATCCTGATGAACTCACCGAGACCAAAGCCGAGTTGGAAGCGTTCGTGGAGGACGTATTCGCGTCGCTTCCCCGGGCCGATCAACGCGGCAAAGGGAACCTGTATCTGCGCGGGCTGATGCTCGACGGGCGGCGGAAATCCATGCAACCCATGGGTGAGCGTCTCGGCGTGGATTACCAGCAGTTGCAACAGTTCGTGTCCTCGTCGCCGTGGAAAGTCGAGCCCGTGCGGCGGGTCCTGGTGCGCCGGGCGCTCCAGCTCATCAGCCCGGACGCGTGGGTGGTTGACGATACCGGCTTCAAGAAAGACGGGTCGTCCTCGCCGTGCGTGGCGAGGCAGTATTCCGGCACCCTGGGCAAGATCGGCAACTGCCAGATCGGAGTCAGCATCCACGCGGCGACCGATCAGGCATCGTGCCCGCTGAATTGGCGCCTCTACGTGCCTGGGGCCTGGGATGACACCTGCGCGGACACGAATGAGGAAGCCGCGCTGATCGCGGCCCGCCGGGCCAAGGCGCAGCTCCCGGACCTGCAACGCCACCGCACCAAATGGGCGATGGCGTTAGAGATGATCGATGAGCTCGCCGACTGGGGGCACCGACCGCCGGCTCTTGTCGGAGACGCCGGATACGGTGAGATCACCGCGTTCCGGTGCGGGCTGACCGAGCGACTCATTCCCTACATGGTCGCCGTGAAAGCTTCCACGAGTGCGTTCAGCGACGACGCGGCAACGGAGGTGCTCGAGTACTCCGGGCGCGGTCCCCGCCCGCACCAACGCCGCTACCTTGAGGCGCCCAGCTCCCTGAAGGACCTCGTCGTGAATGCCGGCCGGTCATCCCTCCACCAGGTCACCTGGCGGCACGGCACCAAGGCCACGCCGAACAACAAGCTCGCCTCGATGAAGTCCCGGTTCATCGCCCTCCGGGTCCGACCCGCGAACCGCGATCTGCCGCGCGGCGACGACGGCTCCCTTCCCGTGGAGTGGCTCCTCGCCGAATGGCCCACCGGGGCGCCGGCCCCGACCGATTACTGGCTCTCCACCCTGCCGGACACGACCCCCCTGAAAGAACTCGTCCGCCTGGCCAAAATCAGGTGGCGCATCGAGCACGACTACCGCGAACTGAAAACAGGCCTCGGCCTCGCGCACTTCGAAGGCCGCACCTACGCCGGATGGCACCA
>NZ_SOGM01000071.1:0-1273 GCF_004403545.1 Cryobacterium sp. TmT2-59
CGGGCGGGGCGCGTGGCGGCGTGCGGTGGGCGAGGCGCGTGGCGGCGTGCGGTGGGCGGGGCGCGTGGCGGTGGGCGAGGCGCGGGCCTGGTGCGGGCGGCGTTCCGGGTGCGGGGCCTTCGGGCATGAAAAAGACTCCTCGCGCACCCACCAGAGCCCGGTTACCCTTGCTACGTTTCCGTCCTGGGGGAGTTGGCCGAGATGGCGCCACGCGAGGAGCCGACTGCCAGTTTAGACACAAAGCGCACTCCCCCAAAACGCGCCGTTCGGACCGGGTGTGACGAAGGCCCGAAGAAACAGGTAAGATTCTCTAGGTCGTTCCCTCACGGGAACGGTCGGCCAGGAGAATTCGCCTAGTGGCCTATGGCGCACGCTTGGAAAGCGTGTTGGGTGAGAGCCCTCGGGGGTTCGAATCCCCCATTCTCCGCCAGTTCTTGATCACGCGGGATGATTTGCGAGCGCCCCAGGCGGGCCCGCGCCTCTCTCTCCCTCCGGCCCGTCGTTCGCGCGCGCCCGGCGCATCCGTCATTCTTCGCGGGCCCGGCGCATCCGTCATGCGCCTCGGTCCGCGCCGATTCCGGGCCCGGCCTGTGGCTAACTCAGGAGATCCGGGCCAGTCCCCGGTCGGACCCCGCGGACCAGTGCGGAACGGCCCGTGGCTCCGCGAGAATCTCCTGAGTTAGCCCCCCGCCCCCGCCCCACGAGGCGGCGCGTGTCCCCCTGCTCGCGTTCGTAACTCCTGCAGATTCTGCCGGATGTACCCGATTCAGCCTGCGGTGACCGTTCGTCGAGGAATTGCAGGAGTTTTGCACGTCGGACCGGCGGCCTGGCTCGTCGGGGGGCCTGGTGCGGCACGTCGGGGGCCTGGCTAGTCGGCGAGCGGGCGCCGAGGCGCTCGGGGGGCCGGCGGCGGCGGCGGCACCTGCTTCGCGGCGACGATGTCGGCGAGTGCGAGGGTGACCAGACCGCGTTTGGTCTCGACCGTGCACTCGGTGTCGGTGCAGGCGCGGAGGTAGCCGACGGCATCCGTCACGCCGCCCTCGATGCGGGTGCGCACGACGATGCGGGCTCCGAGTTCGGTGACGGAGACGAAGTGGGCGGCGGCGAGGCTCATCCGGCCGAGCCTACCGGCACGGGCACGGCGGGTCGGCGGCACGGGGCACAGGGGAACGGCGGCACGGCGGGCCAGTGGCACGCCGGGTCAGCGACTCGGGCAGCGAGCGCGTCAGCGGCACGGCGGCGCGGCACGGCGGCGCGGCACGGCACGGCGGCA
>NZ_SOGM01000033.1:0-1298 GCF_004403545.1 Cryobacterium sp. TmT2-59
CTGAGCTGCTGCGGGGATTTCGGACAGCGGAATTAGTGGATTCTTCTACGCTGCCAGGGCTGACTGTTGATAACCATAGTGGACTTCGTTAGGACGCCGGTAACCGAGAGCGGAGTGCCGACGCCGGCTGTTGTAAAACCCCTCGATGTAGCGAATGACGTCGCTGCGAGCTTGTGATTTGGTCGCATAAACGGTCCGGTAGACGCGCTCGTTCTTGAGCATCGAGAAGAACGATTCCGCCATGCTGTTGTCCCAGCACACGCCCGTGCGTCCCATCGACGAGCGCATGCCCAGGCTAGTCACCAAGGCCCTGAAATCGGTCGAGGTGTAGACACTGCCCCGATCGGAGTGCCAGATCGCGTCAGGCTCGATCTGGCTCGTTGCGGCGGCGTTCTTGAGAGCGTCGGCGACGAGCTCGGTGCGCATGTGATCGGCGATGGACCAGCCGACGACTTTCTTGGAGTAGCAGTCGATGACGGTGGCCAGGTAGATGAACCCTTGCCAGGTGTGGATGTAGGTGATGTCGCCGACGAACTTCACCCCGGGGCGGTCGGCGGTGAAGTCCCGTTTGACGAGGTCGGGCATGCTCGCGGCGGCCTCAGCGTCAGCGGCGGTGGTGATGCGGAATGGGCGCGGCTGACAGGCCACCAGGCCCTGGTGGCGCATGATCTGCCGTACCAGCTCGGGTGAGCACTCGGTCTTTTCCGCGGCGAGGTCGGCGTGGATGCGCCGGTACCCGTAGGTGCCCTCGGACTCCTCGAAGAAGTATTGGACCCGGGCTATCAGGGTCTCCCGGCGGGCCGCGGTGGCCGATTGCGGACGCGTGGCCCAGTGATAGAAACCGGACGTCGAGACGGTCAACCACAGGCACATTTTCACCACCGAATTCAGGTTGGCGGGCTCTGATTTTTGGGAATCGATGAATTCATACTTGCTCACTACCGCTGCTCCCGGGCGAAGTAAGCGCTGGCTTTTTTCAAGAAAGCGGTCTCCGCCCGCAGCTCCTGAACTTCACGCTCGAGCTCTTTCAGCCGGGCCCGTTCCGACACCGTCAGATCCGCCTCCGTGCCGCCGTTGGCCTCGCGGTACTTGATCAACCAGTTGCGCAGAGTCTCCGGGCCGACGCCGTATGCGGTGGCCACGTCCTTGATTGGTTTGGATGTGTTGATCACCTCGCGGCACAGCTCGTCCTTGAACTCCTGGGTAAATTTCCGACGTGATGCGGTCATGCTGATCTCTACTTTCAGTAGTCCCTCATTTTAAGAGGGCCCACTGTCCGAGAACTCCGCGGCAGGTCA
>NZ_SOGM01000080.1:0-1317 GCF_004403545.1 Cryobacterium sp. TmT2-59
CTGCCGTCCCGCCCGCCTGCCGTCCCGCCCGCCCGCCGTCCCGCCCGCCGCCCGTCGCCCCGCCCGCCGCCCGTCGCCCCGCCTCCGGCCCCCGGGGTATCCGTACTCGGCAAACCCTGTGAGGGGTCCCATATCGACCTTCCCAACACGATTGAAGGTCGATATGGGACCCCTCACGGCCGGTGCGGCAGCGTGCGGGCCGGTGCGGCAGCGTGCGGGCCGGCGCGGGCCGGGCCGTTCCGGACCGCGCTGGGGACAACTTCGGTACGAAAAGCCGCGGGGGCGCACGCTGGGCCGATGACAAGTCGAATTCCATTGCCGTCGGGGCTCGGGGCCAGGCCCTTCACCACGCGCACGGCGGCCGAGCGCGGCATCGGCGAGGGCCGGTTGCGGGGACCCGACCTCGCGCGACCATTCCACGGCATCCGTTCGCTCGCGGCGGCCACGTCGCTGCCGGACCAGGCCCGGGCACTACAGCTCCGTCTGCCCGAGGCCGGCTTCTTCTGTGGGGTGACCGCGGCCCTGATCATCGGCATTCCGTTGCCGAGCCGGCTGAGGAGACCACCCGAACTGCACGTGGGCACGCGCTCGCCGCTGCGCGCGTGCAAGGCCGCCGGAACGACCGGGCACAAGCTGCAGCTGCGCGACGGCGACCTTCGCGACTGGCGCGGGCTGCGCGTGACGACCGCGGCCCGAACCTGGTGCGACCTGGCCGCGATTCTCGACGTCGAGGATCTCGTGGCGGCGGGGGACTACCTGATCCACCGAGAGCATCCGCTCGCCAGCCGTGCCGAACTCGAGAATGCCGTCGCCCGCCATCCGTCGCGGCGCCGGCGCGCACTCCTGGTTGAAGCGCTCGGCCTCCTCGACGAGAACGCCGAGTCGCCGCCTGAGTCGATCATTCGCGTCACCGTCGTGCGGGCCGGTATCACGGGGTTGCGGGCCAACTTTGCGATCACGGATGCCCGCGGCCACGAATTCGCCCGCGGCGACCTGTGTTTCCCGGCCCACCGGGTCATCTTCGAGTACCAGGGCGACTACCACCGCAGCGAACCGGAACGGTGGCGCAAGGACCGCACCCGGGCGGCCCGCCTTGCCGCCGCGGGCTGGCACATTGTCGAGATCGCGGCCGACGAACTGATCGACCGACGGATGCTGCTGCGCATCATCCGCGACACCCTCGCCCTCTACCCGGCCCGGTTCGCCCTCTAGATGAGTGAGTCCTAATGGTCGTAGGCGATGAGGGATCGTTTGTTGGGTGTTCCGAGGAGCCAGTTGTGCCAGATTCCGGCGGCGAGGGCGAGTAGTCGGCCGGCG
>NZ_SOGM01000012.1:0-1615 GCF_004403545.1 Cryobacterium sp. TmT2-59
ACACGGCCGGGCCAGCGGACACGGCCGGGCCAGCGGACACGGCCGGGCCAGCGGGCGGGCGAGCCGGGCCAGCGGACACGGCGGGGCCGGGCACGGCCCGGGGCCGGCTACCGCGGCAACCGGGAATCGGGCCGGTCGCTACCCGAGGCGGCCGGCGACCGGCGGCATCCGGCCGGGGAATGGGGGGAACGCGGTCGACGACTCGTGACGGTAGTCGTGCTCCAGCGCCGTGACCATCGCCTGAACGCACAACCCCCACCGTTTGCGGAGGAGCGCGTAGGTGAACCTCAGTGTGCGCCCGTTCTCCTTCGCGACCAGCAGATCGCGTTCCCGGTCGACCTCAAATGCGAGCGGATTGTCATGCCACTCCGTCCCGTCGATCTCCACGAACGTCGACGGGCCGATCTGGCCGTCGAGATTCCCGACGCCCCTCACGAACGGTTGTGGCACGAACGGGATGCCGGCGGCCAGTGCCTTGAGCCGGAATTCTGTTTCCCCGCCTGCTCCGGCGCGCCCGTCGACCTCGCTGCGCCAAGACTGCACCCGGAGCGGCGCGCGGGCGAAGATCCAGCCCAGATCATCAAGGACGATTCCGGGGCCTTATTCCCGAGCACTGTGCAGCGCGGCATCGAGACACACGATCGCCGTGACCCGGTCGTGGTTGTTCAGAATATGCACCAGGGCTTCGTGCACGCTGGTGCGCCACACGCTGTCCCCACGCCGCTCCCACGCGTCATCGCCCCAGGTCACCCGGCACCGGACACCGTCGAGCACGTGCAGCCGTGCGCGCATGTCGGTCGGCCGCCGCAATGCCCGCGCGCCGCCGGGGACGCTCACGTGAAGCTTCCTCGTGGCCGGGGTCCAGATGCCGTAGGACTTCAGAGCGCTCAATCCGGCCAGCCGCCCGCCGATCCGGAACGCCTCGACGGCCGACTGCGGCGCCGACGGAACCGAATACCAGCCCTTGCGCACCCGCACAATCGTTCCGCGGTTCACCTCGCCGCGGAGGTGGCCATCGCTCCAGCCTCGGGCGCGGAGCGTGGCGCGCTTGGCGAATAGTCCATGGCCGATGATGTCTTGGGCGAGGGAGCGCATGCCCCGGAGCCTCGCAGCGGAGACGGGCCCGCGCCGCGGCATCCGTCAGCCTGGGGACAACGCTCCGCACCCGCGGGTTGGGGAGGCCCGCCGTTCCCGTGCGCGAACCCACCGCGCTCGCCGCCCCGCCCGCGCGGCAGCGAACCTCCCGCGCGGCGATGAACGAATTCGACGGAGATTCTGGCTCAAATGGGCCAGAAAGCCGCAAATCCGGGTTGTTAGAGCAAAATCTCCGTCGAATTGGTGAGGGGCGGGGCTGCTGCTACTAAGGGATGGTGGCGAGGAACACCTCGCCGGCGCCGGCGAAGGTGAGGGTGCCCTCGTCGGGCGTGATGTAGACCGACTCGCCGCGCTTGAGGGCGACGGATGATCCGGCCCCCGCAACGAGGAATCCGCCGGCCGTGCAGATGGCGATCGCGGGCCCCGTCAGCGTGAACTGGCGCATCGGCACCGCCGGCTTCTCGCCCGCCGCGCTCGCCGCAGCGCCAGCCGCGCTCGCCGCAGCGCCAGCCGCGCCCGC
>NZ_SOGM01000026.1:0-1651 GCF_004403545.1 Cryobacterium sp. TmT2-59
CCTCGATCCACCGGTCGAGTTGAGGAGTTAGCGGCGCGTTAAATAGAGAATGCCCTTTTGATCAGGAAAAATAAGGCTTACCACGGCGTTTATTCACCACATCAAGAGGACATCTCGTAGATGCAACTGTTCCATAGATCCACGTCCCTGTCAGCGATCTTCGACGACACCAATCTCGTGTCGGCTGCCGGGCTCATTCCGGCGATGGCCTTGGCGGTCTCGACGGGTCTGGCCGAGCTGGCTAATCGGTGGTTGACGTTGCCCGGCTACTTCGGTGCGAACGCCGGGTTAAAGGTCACCGCTTTGGTCGCGGGGATGCTCGCCGGCGCCGATTCCATCGACGATATGGCCCTGCTCCGGCACGGCGGGATGAAGAAACTCTTCGTCGGCACCTACGCACCCTCCACTCTGGGCTCGTTCCTGCGTGCGTTCACTTTCGGCCACGTCCGCCAGCTCGACGCAGTCGCCAGGCGGTGGCTGGTCAACGTCGCCCAGGTCGCACCGATCGTAGCCGGGATCGATGACTACGCCCTGGTCGATATCGACGACACCATCAAAGAAGTCCACGGTTACAAAAAACAGGGCTCCGGCTACGGATACTCCGGAGTGCGCGGGCTGAACGCGTTGATCGGAATCGTCTCGACGACATCTGCCGCGCCGGTCATCATCGGCGCCCGGCTCCGGAAAGGCGCCGCCGGGTCCCCGCGCGGGGCGGGGAAGTTCGTGGCCGATGTCCTGGCGACCGTGACACGGTTGCGCTCAGGGACCGCGTCCGGGCTGGTGCTGCTGCGCGCCGACAGCGCGTTCTATGGCCATGCTGTGGTCTCGGCCGCGCACCGGGCCGGCGCGAAAGTCTCCATCACCGCCCGCATGGATCCGGCCGTGAAACGCGCTATCGCCACGATCCCTGATGACGCCTGGACGACGATTGATTACACCGACGCGATCCGGGACGAGACCACCGGCACCTGGATTTCCTCCGCCGAGGTCGCCGAGGTGCCGTTCACCGCGTTCAGCTCGAGGAAGATCAGCGAACGAATCACGGGACGCTTGGTCGTGCGGCGGATCCCGGAACTGAACCCGTTCGAAGGCGCCGGACAACCCACCCTCTTCGACACGCACCGGTTCCACGCGTTCTTCACCACCAGCACCCTGGACACCGTCACCGCAGACAAAACCCACCGGCAACACGCGATCATCGAGCAGGTCAACGCCGACCTCAAAGACAGTGCGCTGGCGCACCTGCCCTCCGGGAAATTCACCGCCAACGCCGCCTGGCTGGTGCTGGCCACGATCGCGTTCAACCTCGCCCGCGCCGCCGGCACCATCGCCGGCAGCACCCTCGGCAAGGCACGCACCGGAACCATCCGCCGCAAACTGATTCAGATTCCGGCCCGTATCTCGACCTCGGCCCGGAAACACGTCCTGCATCTCCCGGCCAGCTGGCCCTGGGAAACCGGATGGACAGCCCTGTTCGCGGCGGCCTGCGGCCCGCCACGAACAGCCACCATCTGACCACCCAGCCCCACGGCGCAACCAAACCAGGAACACCACCGGCAGCAGGGCCGGCCGCACCGCCATGCCCACCACCAGAAACCTCAGATCAAACGCCGGTGACCCGGATCAGCCAGGCTGACCGGTGGATCGAGGC
>NZ_SOGM01000003.1:0-1859 GCF_004403545.1 Cryobacterium sp. TmT2-59
CGGCGATCAACGATGGGCTGGACATGGTGGGACTTCCTGATTCTCGACCTACGTCAAACGGCGGACTTGCTCTGAGCTACTGGCCTCAACTCACCCTGACACGTAGGGGAGCGACAGCGTTGAACGACCCGGCAATCCGTGAGGCCGCGTACCGATATGCACAAGGTCTGCGATCGCTGTTCAACAAGCCCGAGATCGTTGCGCTGCTGCGGTCCGGGGAGGACGAGACGTACTGGCGTGCAGTCCTGGATCACGCCTTCGACGGATGCCTCCAGTCGGTACTCGACGAGTACGCCCACGTCCTCATCGAGTCCGAAGGTCTTCAGGACGCGGCCGCACACCTGCGAGCCGAGACACTCACTACGACGATGACAGAAGCGCTCGCGACCCGCGCAACGCACAACGCAGTCGAGGACATTCAGGTCATCAACGGTGAGATCCGTCTTGAGGATCGTCGCATCAACAGCCACTTCGCGGCACGCTATGGCCGCGCCCAATCCAGCGACAAAGCAGCGATGCGCGAGACGACCGTGCGAGCGGCCTACAATTCGCCGTTCCGCCCATTTGTGCTGGCCTCGACCTCCGTTGGTCAAGAAGGCCTGGACTTCCACACTTACAGCCATGCCATCGTCCATTGGAACCTCCCCGGGAACCCGGTGGATCTGGAACAGAGAGAGGGTCGCGTCCACCGTTACAAGGGACACGCGGTCAGGAAGAACGTGGCCGCTGAGCACGGTGCGGCAGCCTTGATCGCCGACCAAAACGATCCGTGGACAGCCGCATTCGACGCTGCCCAGGAAAGTCTCACAGACGATCAGGGCGGCATCAAACCATTCTGGATCTACACCTGCCCAGACGGAGCAGTCATTGAACGCTACGTTCCCGCGCTACCGCTGAGTCGTGAAACTCAGCAATACCGGCGACTCCTGCGCACCGTGGGCGCCTACCGCCTCGTAATGGGGCAGCCACGCCAAGACGACTTGATCCGATATGTGGGCCAGGATCTGTCGTGGCTGCGCATTGACCTGACTCCGCCGTCAACTGAGGAGGTTGCTGAAGACGAGGCCCCTATGGGGACATTCGAGGGCCTTGACGTCAAGCCGCTCGAGGATGAAAGCTATGCCGGGATCGTCGGCCACTGAGCCCCACGTCCGGTGGTAACTACGCCACGTTGAGGGACTTGACCTCGGTCTCGCTGAAAACCATCCACTACCGCGAAGAAGTGCGCGTCGACGAATTTGAGGAGACTCTTACCGGCCCGGAGTCATATTTTCTGATCAAGCCAGGAACTTAGTGTGCAGGGCCGAGCCCCGGCCATCTGTATCCCATTTGTGGAACGTTACTGTTTGTGGAACGACACTTCAACCTCGCTGAACTCGGTCCGAAGGGGGACAGGCAAATCCCACATTCACTCGTAGTTCGAGCCAACGTCGTTCAGTTCCCGAGCCCGCAGGCTCACACTTGTGTGTTTTCCTTTTCGGCGGGGGACACATGGCAGTGTCGCTGGTCAGCGGCAAGATGAAGCCATGACCGAGACTGCCTCATCCGGCTCTTTGGATGCTTTCTGGACGCTGGAATCCGTACCTTTCGCTGACGAGCACAAGGCTCGACTGGCGTCTTTCCAGAGCGGCGACGAGAGGTTCGTCTGGGGCGTTCACAGGGACACGGGCGAGCCGTGGTTCTTGTCGGAAGACACGGCCCACGAATCACGTCCCTTCGTCAAGGAGTACATCGTGTGCCCCGTGCCCGGCCCCTACGTGTCAGGGTGAGTTGAGGCCAGTAGCTCAGAGCAAGTCCGCCGTTTGACGTAGGTCGAGAATCAGGAAGTCCCACCATGTCCAGCCCATCGTTGATCGCCG
>NZ_SOGM01000040.1:0-3459 GCF_004403545.1 Cryobacterium sp. TmT2-59
TTTTCCCGCCTATAAAGTTTCTTTCCTTGACAGTCAGAAACCTAGACAGGAAGCGGCGTGCGGCCGTTAAGGCGCTCCGAAAGACCCACAGATGCAGCAGGAGAGCCAGGATCTCCGTCGAATTGGTTCGCGGCGGGCGGCGGGCTAGTAGCCGGTGCTCGCGCGCTGGAGCGTTCCGATCTTCGTGCCCTGGGCATCCTGAACGGTCATCGTCGACCCGGCCACGGTGGCCGACTTCGCCTGGCTCAGCCAGGTGTCGACGCCCTCGCAGGCCATCAGCGTCGAGGCGAACGTGCCGAACTCGACGGTGTCGCCCGTGAGCGACCAGGTGCCGATCAGCCGGTTGCAGTCGTCCGAGCCGGCCACGGACTTGTCGTCCTTCAGCTCGAGGCCGGGCTTGCCCTGCGTGTTCGGGCTGCCCCACACCCCGGTCACGTCGCTCGTGCTCGTTCCGGCGCTCGAGGCGCAGCCGCCGAGGCCCAGCACGAGGGCCGCTGCCGCCGCGACGGCGATCAGCCCGATGGTCTTCTTCATGCGCATATTCAAAGCCGAAACCCGGTTGCCGTCAACCACCCGTGGCCGTCAACCGCCCGGCGTCGGCACGGCGACCAGCGCGACGGCGCGGCCCAGGGCCTCCCGCACCGCGAGGACCCCCGGCCGGCTCGCGCTCGATCGCCGGGCGGCCGTGAACACCGTGCGCTGGGGCAGCCCGGGCAGGTCGACCAGCCGCAGGGTGGTCGCCGAACCGGCCCAGACCAGGTCGGGCAGGATGCCGACGGCGTTCCCGGACTCGATCAGGCGGATGTGCGCGATCAGGTCGGCCGTCTCGAATCGCACATCGGGCTCGAAACCCGCCGACCGGCACAACTGCGTCGCCCACTGGCGGGAGGCGGTCCCCTCCGGCTCCATCACCCAGGGCAGGGTCGCCGCGTCCTCCAGCGCCGCCGCCGCGTGGCGCCCGTCCCTGGCGTGCGGCACGGCGAGGCGGAGCGCGTCCGAGGCCAGGTTGACCCGGTCCAGGTCCGGCCGGTGCGCCCGGGTGTGCCCCGGGTACTGCTCGGCGATGACCAGGTCGAAGTCCCGCGCGGACACCTCGAACAGGCCGGCCTCCGGCTCGCGTTCGGTGATCTCCACCCGGAGGTCGGGGAACTCCTCCGCCAGCAGGGTGAGCGCCTGCGGGATGACGGCGTGCGCCGCCGACTGGAAGACGGCCACCCGCACCGTGCCGGACACGGTGGTCAGCGACGCGGTCATGTCCGCCTCGGCCACCTCGAGCCGCTCCAGCAGGTGCGTCGTGTGCTCGACCAGGATCTCGGCCTGCGGGGTGAGCCGCACCCTCCGCCCGACCCGCTGCAGCAGCTCGACGCCGGCCTCCTTCTCCAGCAGGGCGAGCTGTTGCGACACCGCCGACGGGCTGTAGGAGAGGGCTTCGGCGACCCCGGCCAGGGTGCCCCGGATCTTCAACTCCCGCAGCAGGCGCAACCGCTTGACATCCAGCATCCGTCTGCCCTTCGCTCGAACCGGCCACCCCGGTCGATTCATCAATAATTCTAATCAATATCGATTAGGAAGAGTCGCTTTTGCTAATCGGATGGCGGCCTCAGACTGTGGAGAGATTCCCCTGCCCGCTCGCCCAGCGACCGCGAGCCGGAGAGATCCGCCGCGAACGAAAGGCTAGCCTCGTGACCATGACCAACCCCACGCCATCCGTGCAGCAAGATTTCAGCGGCGAGGTCGTCGTGCTGGTGCAGAAGTGGCTCGCCGAGAGCGCCACCATCCCCGCCGACGTGTCGGCCGAACGCCTCGCCGGGGTGCTAAAGGACCCGAACGGGCTGGACTTCACCGTGGGCTTCGTCGACGGCGTCATGCGCCCCGAAGACCTCATGGTCGCCGGCTACAACCTGCAGAAAATCGCCCGCAAGGCGCCCGGATTCCTGCCCTCCTACATGCGCGGCGCCATCGGGCTCGGCGGCGTGCTCGGCCCGGTGCTGCCCTGGGTCGTCATCCCGGCCGCGCGCAAGGTGCTGCGCCAGATGGTCGGGCACCTCGTCGTCGACGCCACGCCGGACAAGCTCGGCCCCGCGATCCGGCACCTGCGCGAGTCGGGCAACCGGCTCAACATCAACCTGCTCGGCGAGGCCGTGCTGGGCGAGAAGGAGGCCCTCCGCCGCCTCGAGGGCACCCGCGCCCTGCTCGCCCGCGACGACGTCGACTACGTCTCGATCAAGGTCTCCTCCATCGCCAGCCAGCTCTCGATGTGGTCGTTCGACGAGGCCGTCGACCGGGTCGTCGAGCGGCTCACCCCGCTCTACGAGCTCGCGGCCGCGTCGCCCGCCCCCAAGTTCATCAACCTGGACATGGAGGAGTACCGCGACCTCGACCTCACCATCGCGGTGTTCGAACGCATCCTCGACCAGCCCCAGCTGCTGCACCTGGAGGCCGGCATCGTGCTGCAGGCCTACCTGCCCGACGCGCTCGGCGCGCTGCAGGGACTCACGCACTGGTCCCAGGGCCGGCGAGCCGCCGGCGGCGCACCGATCAAGGTGCGCATCGTCAAAGGCGCCAACCTGGCCATGGAACACGTCGACTCGGCCGTGCACGACTGGCCGCTGGCGACCTACTCCACCAAGCAGGACAGCGACACGAACTACAAGCGCGTGCTCAGCTGGGCCCTCACACCGCAGAACACGGATGCCGTCAAGATCGGCGTCGCCGGCCACAACCTCTTCGACGTGGCCTGGTCCCACCTCCTCGCCAAGAAGCGCGGCGTCGACGACCGGGTCGAGTTCGAGATGCTGCTGGGCATGGCCACCAGCCAGGCGGAGGCCGTCAGCCGGGACGTCGGGCGCCTCCTGCTCTATACGCCGGTCGTCAACCCGGCCGAATTCGACGTGGCGATCAGCTACCTGATCCGCCGCCTCGAAGAGAACGCCAGCCAGGACAACTTCATGTCGGCCGTGTTCGAACTCACCAGCTCCCCGGCCCTGTTCGAGCGGGAGAAGCAGCGCTTCCTCGCCTCCCTCGAGGCCCTCGACGCCGAGGTGCCGCGGCCCAACCGCCGGCAGGACCGCTCGGCCGTCGACCAGCTCGAAGCCCCCGAGCACGGCGACGTGCAAGCCGGCGAGGAGGAGCCCGACGAGGGCCTCACCGCAGCCGTCCTCGGGCTCACCCGCGGCTCGCTCGGTTCGTTCGGCCTGCTCACTGCGCCCGGTGCACCTGGTGCGCCCGGAGCCTCGAGCTTCCACAACGAACCCGATACCGACCCCTCCCTGCCCGCGAACCGGGCCTGGGGCCGTCGCATCCTGAACCAGGTCGAGACCTCCCGGCTCGGGCTGGACACCATCGCCGCCGCGCGCGTGAGCGACGCCGCCCAGCTGGAGCGCCTGATCGAGACCGCGGCCGCCGGCGGCGCCGCCTGGGGCCAGCGCCCCGGCGCCGAGCGCGCCGCCGTGCTGCACC
>NZ_SOGM01000057.1:0-4709 GCF_004403545.1 Cryobacterium sp. TmT2-59
TCGCGGCGTAGTGGGTGCGGCAGCGCTGCCAGGTCGCACCGGGCAAGGTCGCCCCGATCGCGGCCACGAGGCCGGCATACGCGTCGCTGGTGACGAGTTTCACGCCGGTCAGGCCACGGGCGGTCAGGTCGCGGAAGAAGCCGAGCCAGCCGGCGCCGTCTTCGGTGCTGGTGACCTGCAGGCCCAGGATCTCGCGGTGCCCGTCCTTGTTCACGCCCGTCGCGAGGAGCGCGTGGACGTTGGCGACTCGGCCGCCCTCGCGGACCTTCAGCACCAGGGCGTCGGCGGCGACGAATGTGTAGGGGCCAGCGTCGAGGGGACGGGTGCGGAACTGCTCGACCTGCTCGTCGAGGTCCTTGGCCATGATCGACACCTGCGACTTGGAAAGACGGGTGATGCCGAGGGACTCGACGAGTTTCTCCATCCGCCTGGTCGACACCCCGAGCAGGTAGCAGGTCGCCACGACGCTGGTCAGGGCGGCCTCGGCGCGGCGACGGCGCTCGAGGAGCCAGTCCGGGAAGTAGGTGCCGGTGCGTAGCTCGCGGGATCGCGACGTCGAGGGTGCCGGTGCGGGTGTCGAAATCCCGGTGCCGGTAGCCGTTGCGGGAGTTGGTCCGGTCGGCGGATATCTGGCCGTATTCGGCGCCGCAGACGGCTTCGGCCTCGGCGCTCATCAACGCGTTGATGAACGTGGTCAGCATCTGTCGCATCAGGTCCGGCGAGGCTTGCTCGAGTTGTTCGGACAGGAAACGGGCCGGGTCAATAAAATGGGGTGCGGTCATCGCGTGTACTCCTTCGGAAAAGACTTGATCGGTCTTTCCAAGAATCACGCGGTGGCCGCCTCACATCGGTGCAACACGCCCATCAGGGCCGGGTTACACCACGCTATTGGACGCAACCGCCTGCGCCATCGCCGCTGCGTCGACATACTCCTGGCGCAACAGCTTCAACGTCACCCCGACCCGAGCCAACTCCGTATGCACCCGCGCCCAGTCCGGCTGCGCGAAGACACTCTCGTGCACGCCGCGGCCGGGGAACAGCATCGAATACACCGCGGCCTCCGACAACTCCGCGACGTCGTCCCAGCCGAGCCCGAGCCGCTCTGCTGCATCGAGCACAGCCCGAATGCTGTGTCTGGACATCCCCTGAGCGGACTCGATCGCCCGTCGCGACAAACCCTGATTTCGCAGCTGCAGGATCTGCTTCGCTTTGATCTTCCGTACCATTACCGGTACTCCTTCCACCGTGTGGCGCTCACATGGTGGAAGGAGCTTTTCAGGTGGTGCTCAACCACGCCGGTAGTGGGGCTGAACGATACGAATCACGCATCTGAACAGTGGGGCTCAACCGCACCACAAGTGGTGCCCAACGAAGCCAATATTCACCCAGTACGCCAAGAAGGACTGGCATCAACGCCTGGGCTCCGGCGTTCACGCCGACGCGATCATGGACCGCATCGTGCACCGCACGATCTGGATCGAGACCGGCGGCACCAACATGCGCGAACACACCGCGGACAACGCGGCGTAACCCACGCCGGTGAGCGCGAGCTGAACCGCTGGCGCTCACCGGCAATACCCAGTGGCGCTGAAACGCAATATTCAGTGGCGCTCAACCGCAATAACTGGTGGCGCTCAAGGCTTCAAATACTCATGGGACGCGTGGTCAAAGCAGTCGATGCGACTGTGGGTCATTTGGGTACTGGTAATATTCCAGCTGGGGGAAGATGAACTGCATCTTGCATTCCCGCCGCAGGTAGGACATGGGGAAATGACAGTAGATAGCCGGATCGTCGTTGTAGTTGGCCAAGGTTACGTCGGCCTTCCCGTTGCCATACGAGCCGTGGAAGTGGGCTACACGGTAGTTGGTGTTGACGTTGATGCGCCGCGCATCAGGAGCCTCTGCGAGGGGAAATCATATGTCGACGATATTTCTGACGCTCAACTCCGGGCGGCTCTCGAAACCGGTCGGTACCTCGCGACGACGGACTACAACGACGTTGCGAATTTCGGCGTTGCGGTCATCACTGTTCCGACTCCTCTTCGTGAGAGCCTGCCAGACCTGAGCTTCATGGAGGAAGCGAGCAGGTCGTTGGCGGCTAGGCTCACGAAGGGTGCCACTGTGATTCTTGAATCGACGACTTATCCCGGGACCACAGAGGAGCTCCTCGTCCCCCTCCTTGAAGCAGGATCTGGACTGACAGCCGGCGTTGACTTCTTCGTTGGATACAGCCCAGAGCGGATTGACCCTGGAAACAAGGTCTGGGGCTTCGTGGAAACCCCCAAGGTCGTCTCCGGGCTGAACCAAGAATCTCTCGCAAAAGTTCAGGGCTTTTATGATGATTTGGTCAACACGACAGTGCCCGTAAGCTCCCCGAAGGAAGCGGAGCTCACGAAGCTTCTTGAAAACACATTCCGCCATGTGAACATCGCGCTCGTGAACGAACTAGCGATTTTCGCGCACCAGTTGGGCGTGAACGTCTGGGAGTCGATTGACGCTGCATCCACAAAGCCTTTCGGCTACATGAGATTCACACCCGGTCCAGGTGTGGGCGGACACTGCCTTCCTGTGGACCCGAGCTATCTCTCATGGCAGGTCCGGCGGAAATTGGGCCAGAATTTTCGATTCGTCGAATTGGCGAACGATATCAACGATCACATGCCGGACTACGTAGTCCAGAGGCTGATGACAATGCTGAACACGAAGTCCAAGTCCCTAAACGGCTCAACCGTATTCATCGCCGGGCTTGCGTACAAAAAGAATACGGGCGACATCCGAGAGGCTCCGTCTACTCGTCTGATCGAGCTGCTCCATGAGTATGGTGCGAAAGTGTTGGCGGTCGATGGTCATGTGGAATCGAATCGTTGGCCGCGCGGAGTTGAGAAGACTGATCTGACAGTTGAATCTCTCCAGAGGGCGGATATTGCAGTCTTGATCACCGATCATGATGAGCTGGACCTCCAGGCGCTGAACCTGGGCGGTACGCCAGTTCTCGACACGAAGAACCGGCTTAGCGGGGCGCATGTCGAACGGCTCTAATCGCCCACCGGGAGATTCGAGATCAGGGCGCCGATCCCGTGCGGCGGTTGGAGCAGCTGCAGCAGCAACCGCCGCCAATGCCATGTTCGTTCTCTCTATTCAAATGCTGGGCCTTCTTACGCTTCTGCCGAGTGAATTCGGGGCGTTTTCACTGCAGTATCTGTGCTTCGCGTTGGCCAGTTCAATTTCGCTCTCTCTAATTTGTGAGCCATGGCTGCGCACCGATGTGCATGACCGTGTCCGCTCGACTTGGCGTGACTATTCGAGTGTGCTTGTTTATCTTGCGCTCGGTGCTGGTGCACTAACCCTGGTTGTGTCGCTGTTCATCCCAGACTTGAAAATCGTCGCGGTCAGTGGTTCAGTCGCGGTGGCCGCAAGCACCTATCGTTCCGGGGCGCGCTATTACCTGGCGAGGGATAGCAAGTGGTCTACGATCTTGGTGTCGGATCTTGCAGGGTTCTTGACTATCCTCGTCGTCTGGTTTGGCCTGCATGCCATTCCTATGCCCGGATTGCTCATGCTCTCGATAGCTTGGACTATGGGGTCCGTCGCGTCCGCGATCATGTCACCTCGCCCCGGCGTGCAGGGCATCGGTGTTGTTTCACGATGGGTTAAGGCCCACATGCGGCACATATCTCCATTGCTGCGGGACTCGGCGCTGATGGATCTTGGAGCCATTGGCACGCCTTTCGTCGTGGCTCCTATCTTGGGCATAACCGGGTTTGGGGTCTACCGCGCAGTCTCGAACGTGTCCGCGCCCGTCAGGCTAATCTTGGATCCGCTCCGGCCGACTCTGGCTGGCGCTCCGCTTTCGACGCATGGGTCCTCACGACGAGTCTGGACTTCGCTCGTCTTGAGTATCGGGTTTGGCTTGGCCGCGTTCTTGGCGTTGGAGTTTGTTCGGGTTGAACGCTTGCAGTTGGGGTCACTCACGTCAGTGGTTGCCTACGCTCTTCCCACGGCACTATTCGTCTCTGCCAGCTTTCTCGGCCACTACTATTTCGTAATAGCGAGAACCCATGCCGGCGGACGTACATTGCTCGTCGGTCGCATAGTGCAGACTATTTGTGCCATATTCTTCCCCATCATCGGTGCTTTACTCTGGGGGTTGTCTGGAGCCGTCTGGGCATACGCAATCGGCACAGCTTGCTCTGCGCTCGCTTGGTTCTTCCTAGTGCTGCGCGCTGCGGTGGCAACACGGCCCCCGCATCGTACTTCGTTGACTCCGCGGCCTGTGAACGACTGAGTGAAAAGTGCATCGGTGCCCGATCGGGGGCACACGGCGTTGTAACCGGGCCTTTTTTGCGTTTTGCAGCACCGGGGATCTGATTGCATGACCCGATGCGCGTCTTTTCAGCGAGCCAAAAGCATCGATCCCAAGACGCGGTAGTGAGATGGGTGAGTCGCCGTCGGTGGTTCCTGGTCTTAGGTTTCATCGGTATCGTTGTGGCCCTGCGGAATTTGTCAAGGTGAATGAGGCCAGCGTGAGTTTAGGCGGCTAGTTTTGCTTCCTGTTCCTTCTCTTCTTGCTCGGCTGGTTTGTTGATCCAGGTGGTGCCGAGCAGGGCGAGGATCTTCGGGTCGGCCGTGGTGCCGAATCGTTCCGGGTTCTGGGCGCGTGCGGCGGCCAAGGTCGCTGACCGGTCGATGGCCTTGCCGGCCGCGAGGCC
>NZ_SOGM01000055.1:0-5275 GCF_004403545.1 Cryobacterium sp. TmT2-59
ACGAACGCTTCCAACTCGGCTTTGGTCTCGGTGAGTTCATCAGGATTCACGCCTGAAAATTAACAGATTCCAGCGACGATTAACAGCCGACACGCCCAACCTAACTAAGTACTACTGGGAGACTGCTGATTTATCCGACGCTTTAAGGCCCGCCTTTGTTGGTTTCGGCCGATGTGTTTAAGACTTGATTCATGCAGGGTCGTGATGATGGTCAGCGTCAGTTGTTGGATGTCGGTGCGTTCGCTGGGCACATGTTGCCGGCCGGGTCGGTGTTCGCGTTCCTCGCGGAGCACCGGCACGAGTTGTTCCCCGATGACGCGTTCGCGGACTTGTTTCCGTCGGGCCGGGGCCGCCCTTCGACTCCGGCGGACGTGATCGCGTCGGTGATGGTGCTGCAGACCCTGCACTCGTTATCAGATCGGGAAACAGCGGAAGCGGTCACGTTCGACCTGCGCTGGAAAGCGGCCTGCGGGTTCGGTCTGACGGAGACATCGTTCCATCCGACGGTGTTGACCTACTGGCGGCGCCGCCTCGCGGCAAGCACCCGTCCGCACCGTATTTTTGAGGCGGTGTCCGAGGTCATCGCCCAGTCCGGGGCGCTCTCGGGCCGGAAGCGGCGGGCGTTGGACTCCACGATCCTGGACGACGCGGTCGCCCGCCAGGACGCGGTGACGCAGCTGGTCGCGCAGATCCGCCGGGTCGGCCGCGAGGTCCCGGGAGCGGACATGATCGTCACGAGCCTGCCCGGCCACGACTACGCCAAGCCCGGCAAACCCGACATCGCGTGGGACGACAAGGCGGCCAGGGACGAGCTCGTTTCCCGGCTCGTGACCGACGCCCTGGCGTTGCTGACGGCGATCGATGCGGCGGCTTTGACGGAGCCGCAGCAGGAAACGGTCGCGTTGCTCGCCCTCGTCGCGGGTCAGGACGTTGAACCGGCCGAGGGGTCCGATGGCACCGATGGGCGGTGGCGGATCGCCCGGAAGGTCGCGCCGGACCGGGTGATCTCGACTGTTGACCCCGACACCCGCCACGCGCACAAGAGCCGGGAGAAGAAGCAAGACGGTTTCAAAGCCCACATCGCGATCGAGCCCGACACGGGTTTGGTGACCGCGGTCGTGTTGACGAAA
The DNA here is from genome assembly GCF_004403545.1 of Cryobacterium sp. TmT2-59. Taxonomy (NCBI): domain Bacteria; kingdom Bacillati; phylum Actinomycetota; class Actinomycetes; order Micrococcales; family Microbacteriaceae; genus Cryobacterium; species Cryobacterium sp. TmT2-59. Next base: position 1,131 of record NZ_SOGM01000055.1, read on the forward strand.
GCGTCCGGGGCGGAGAACAGTGATGCGGCCCACGGCGCCGCCCTGATCGCCGCGGACACCAGCATCGGGACAGACCCTGTCGATGTATTGGGCGATTCTGCCTATGGCAGCGGCGACCTCCTCGCCCAGGTCACTGCCGCCGGACATACCCCGATCATCAAGCCGATGCCGTTGAGTCGGGCAGTCCCGGGCGGGTTCACGATCGATGACTTCACCGTTGATGAGGCTGCGGGCACGATGACCTGCCCGGCAGGACTCACCCGGCTGATCAGCCCAAAACGACGAGTCACGTTCGGCAGTGCCTGCACCGGTTGCCCGCTCCGGGCCCAGTGCACCACGGCCACACGCGGTCGCAAGATGGAGTTGCATCCGCAGCAACAGATTCAACGCGAGCATCGGGCCCGCGCGCTTGACCCTGACTTTCAAGCCGTTTACCGACAGCACCGGCCGATGGTTGAACGCTCGATCGCATGGATGACTCGCGGGGCGAGACGGGTCCCTTACCGCGGCGTGGTCAAGAACCACGCCTGGTGGAACACCCGCGCCGCGGCCATCAATCTGAAGCGACTCCTGGGCCTCGGACTCACCAGCCAGAACGGGGTTTGGGCCCTTGGCTGAAGGCACCAGGCAGGGCAGGCACCCCAGCGCTCACACCGACCTCGAGAACATCGCTGGCCTGGCCAGACTCGCGACTCTGACTCGGCCCCGCGAGCAACCCAAACACGCCCACACGCGACTGAAAAAACGACCCACCTGACTCGCGAGAGCCACCGCACCCAGCTAAATCAGCAGGCTTCTAGGGGCCCCGGGGCGAACTGTTGCGGCTCCGCGAGGCCCGTCCGCAGGCGTTCAGCAGGCTGGGTGACCTAGTCTGGCCCTTTGTGTTCCGCGCCGACCGACAGGAATCGTCATGCACCCCACCCTCTTCGGGATCGACTTTCTCGACTCTGGATGGCTGATCGGCTGGTTCGGGTCGTTTGTGCTGCTCGGGGTCGCCGCAGTGGTGTTCATCGAGACCGGTTTCATCGTGCTCTCCTTCCTTCCCGGGGACTCCCTGCTCTTCACGGTCGGGCTGCTGACGGCGACGGGCGACGTGCCGTTCCCCATCTGGGTGACGTGCCTGGTCATCTTCGTGGCCGCGTTCTCCGGCGACCAGCTCGCCTATTACATCGGCCGAAAGGCGGGTCCGGCGGTCTTCAGCCGGGAGCAGAACCGGTTCTTCAACCCGCAGAACGTGGAGCGCACCAACGCCTTCTTCGCCAAGCACGGAGGCAAGTCCGTGATCATCGCGCGCTTCCTGCCCGTCTTCCGCGCCTTCGTCCCGGTTGCGGCGGGAGTCGGCAAGATGTCGTACCGCACCTTCGTGCTCTACAACCTGGCGGGATCGTTCCTCTGGGGCGTCGGCCTCACCCTGGTCGGCTTCGTCCTGGGGCAGATCGAGTTCGTCGCGAAGTACTCCGAGTTCTTCATCATCGCCATCGTGCTGATGTCGGGCATCCCGATCCTGACGGAACTCTACCGAGGCGTGCGCTCGTCGCGGCGGGCCCGCACCGCGAAAGTGTCGTGATCCGCCCCGAAGTGGGCGAAAATAGGTCCAGTGACACTTGAAACATCCGCATTGACCGAGATCATCACCGTCGTCGACCTTGCCGGGGTCATGGCGAACGCCATCCTCGGTGGAGTGGCCGCTCGAACCGCGCGGCTCGACCTGGTGGGTTTCGTGGTGCTGGCCATCATGTCGGGCCTCGGCGGCGGGATGATCCGGGACACCCTGCTGCAGCAGGGCACGCCCATCGGGCTGACCAATCCCGCCTACCTCATGTTCGCGGTGATCGGCGGGGTGATCGCGTTCTTCGTGACCTTCAACGGCCGCTGGTCTCGCCAGGCCCTGATCTTCGTGGACGTCCTCGCCGTCGGCTGCTGGTCGGCGGTCGGCGCGCAGAAGGCACTCGACGGCGGCCTGGGCTGGATGCCCGCCATCCTGCTCGGAGTTATCACGGCCGTCGGCGGGGGCATGGTGCGCGACATCATGCTGCTCCGGGTCCCCACGATCTTCGGCGGGAACACCCGCTACGCGACCAGCGCCGTGCTCGCCAGCACCGAGATGGTGGTGCTGAGCAAGCTCGGGTACGGGGCGGTGGGCACCGGGGTGGCGATCCTGAGCGCGGCGGCCCTGTCGCTGCTCGCCCGACGTTACGGCTGGGTGCTGCCGACGAGTTACACCCTCCGGATCCCGCGGCCGAGCCTGAATCCGCGAGTCTGGCAGGCCAGGCGAGCCCACGCCCGCAGAACAAGAGCGCCCCGCAGTCGGCAGCCCGGCCCCCGGCGGGTCAGGACCGGATGAGATCCCACGGCCTGCCCACGCCCAACACACCCTCGAGAGGACAGCAACAATGAGCCTGATCCGGCTGAACGATGTCAACGTGCGGTTCGAAAACGCGCAGATCCTGCGGGAGGCGTTCTTCCGCCTCGAACCGGGAGACCGGGTCGGAATGATCGGCAAGAACGGGTCGGGAAAAACAACGATCCTCAAACTGATCCTCGGTCAGGTGACCCCGGATGCCGGGACCGTCGCCCTGGAACCGGGCACCAGGGTGGGGTACTTCTCGCAGTTCTCCGAGCTGAACGGTGAGGCCACGATCACCGAGGTGCTCAACGGCCTGTTCGCACCGATCACGGCCATCGAATCCGAGCTGGCGTCGATCGATGCTGCCATTGCGGCGGACTCTTCGGCAAGCGCCGAACTCGACCGCCTGATCCACCGCCAGGCCGAACTGTTCGAAGAGATGGACCGACTCGACGGCTGGGACTACGCACGAAGCATCGACACGGCACTCACCACTCTGGGCTTCAACCAGGCGCACCGCGTCTGCGCGATCGATGAACTGTCCGGTGGCTGGCGCAACCGGGCCGCGCTGGCGAAGATCGTGCTGGAACGCCCGGACGTGCTGCTTCTGGACGAGCCCACCAACTACCTGGATGTGGCCGGTGTCGAATGGCTAGAGGCCTGGTTCCGGGACTTCCGCGGCGCCGCGATCATCGTCTCGCACGACCGGCGCTTCCTGGACGCCGTCGTCACCCGGATCATCGAGGTCGAGAATTTCCACCTGCACGAGTACCCGGGCAACTTCGGCGAATACGTGGTGCAGAAACAGTTCCGCCTGAAGACACTCGAGCAGCAGTTCGTGCACGAGTCCGAGCTGCTCGCATTCGAGGCGGAGGGCATCTCCGACCGGCGCGAGGCGGCGAAGGCGGCCAGCCGGGACCTGGGGAACCAGCTCGCCAAGATCAAGAAGGCCCGCACCCCGCGGCCCGTCGACCAGATCATCACCGAGATCTACGGCGGCCTGCACGTCAAGGATGCGCTCTGCCGGGTCGAGGGGCTGAGCAAGTCCTACGGTGAGAAGGTTCTGTTCGCGGAGCTCAGCTTCGAGATCAGGCGCAGGGACCGGATCGTGGTTCTCGGCTCCAACGGCAGCGGCAAGACCACGCTCCTCCGGGTCCTGACCGGGGAGGAACGGGCCGACTCCGGCGAGGTGGCCTGGGCCGGCGGCGCCGCCGTGGTCTCCTACAACCAGGTGCTCGCGGAACTCGACGACACGGACACGGTCACCCACGCCGTGAACGCGATGCCGGGCAGCCTCGCCCTCACGGCGACGCGCAAGTCGGTGAACAGGTTCCTCGCGATGTTCCAGTTTTCCGAGGCCGACCTCAAGCAGAGGATCGGCAATCTGTCCGGCGGACAACGGGCCCGCGTGGCCATGGCGCAGTGCCTGCTGTCCGGTGCCTCGGTGCTGCTGCTGGACGAACCCACCAACCACCTCGACCTGTCAAGCACGCAGGTGATGGAGCGGGCCCTGCTCCATTTCCCCGGGGCCGTCGTGGTGGTCAGCCACGACCGTTTCTTCACCGAGAAGATCGCCAACCGGCATCTGGTCTTCGGCGCGGAGGCGGCGCAACCCGGCGAAATCGACGTGCGCGTGGCCTAGCGCGAGCCCGCCCAGCCCAGTGGCGCCTAACCAATTCGACGGAGATTCTGGCTCTCCTGCTGCATCTGTGGGTCTTTCGGAGCGCCTTAACGGCCGCACGCCGCTTCCTGTCTAGGTTTCTGACTGTCAAGGAAAGAAACTTTATAGGCGGGAAAA
>NZ_SOGM01000067.1:0-5386 GCF_004403545.1 Cryobacterium sp. TmT2-59
AGTGTTATCAAATTATTGGCTTATTAGTACCGGTCAGCTCCAAGGGTCTTTAGTCCCCTCTTCCACATCCGGCCTATCAACGCAGTAGTCTAGCTGCGAGCCTCTCCCCCGAAGGGATGGAAATCTCATCTCGAAGCCGGCTTCCCGCTTAGATGCTTTCAGCGGTTATCCGTTCCGAACGTAGCTAATCAGCGGTGCTCCTGGCGGAACAACTGACACACCAGAGGTTCGTCCATCCCGGTCCTCTCGTACTAGGGATAGATCTTCTCAAATTTCCTGCGCGCGCAGCGGATAGGGACCGAACTGTCTCACGACGTTCTAAACCCAGCTCGCGTACCGCTTTAATGGGCGAACAGCCCAACCCTTGGGACCTACTCCAGCCCCAGGATGCGACGAGCCGACATCGAGGTGCCAAACCATGCCGTCGATATGGACTCTTGGGCAAGATCAGCCTGTTATCCCCGAGGTACCTTTTATCCGTTGAGCGACAGCGCTTCCACAAGCCACTGCCGGATCACTAGTCCCGACTTTCGTCCCTGCTCGACTTGTCAGTCTTACAGTCAAGCTCCCTTGTGCACTTACACTCGACACCTGATTGCCAACCAGGTTGAGGGAACCTTTGGGCGCCTCCGTTACTTTTTAGGAGGCAACCGCCCCAGTTAAACTACCCACCAGGCACTGTCCCTGAACCGGATCACGGTTCGAAGTTAGATATCCAATATGACCAGAGTGGTATTTCAACGTTGACTCCACCTGAACTAGCGTCCAAGCTTCAAAGTCTCCCACCTATCCTACACAAGCCACACCGAACACCAATACCAAGCTGTAGTAAAGGTCACGGGGTCTTTCCGTCCTGCTGCGCGTAACGAGCATCTTTACTCGTAATGCAATTTCGCCGAGTTCGCGGTTGAGACAGCTGGGAAGTCGTTACGCCATTCGTGCAGGTCGGAACTTACCCGACAAGGAATTTCGCTACCTTAGGATGGTTATAGTTACCACCGCCGTTTACTGGGGCTTAAATTCTCAGCTTCGCCTTGCGGCTAACCGTTCCTCTTAACCTTCCAGCACCGGGCAGGCGTCAGTCCGTATACATCGTCTTGCGACTTGGCACGGACCTGTGTTTTTAGTAAACAGTCGCTTCCCACTGGTCTCTGCGGCCTTCGAACGCTCCAGGAGTAAATCCCTTCACGCCTCAGGCCCCCCTTCTCCCGAAGTTACGGGGGCATTTTGCCGAGTTCCTTAACCACGATTCTCTCGATCTCCTTAGTATTCTCTACCTGATCACCTGAGTCGGTTTGGGGTACGGGTGACTAAAACCTCGCGTCGATGCTTTTCTTGGCAGCATAGGATCACTGATTTCGTCCGTGAGGACTACCCATCGGGTCTCAGCCTTATATGAGAGACGGATTTGCCTATCTCTCGGCCTACATCCTTAGACCGGGACAACCATCGCCCGGCTCAGCTACCTTCCTGCGTCACACCTGTTAATACGCTAACCGCACCAGCATAGGGTCGTACGCTAGGCCCACCCCCGCCGCCCGAAGGCATTGGTCAGTGGGATTCAGATACTTAGCATTACTGGATTAGCTTGGGCGGTTTTTCGCCAGTACGGGAATATAAACCCGTTGTCCATCGACTACGCCTGTCGGCCTCGCCTTAGGTCCCGACTTACCCAGGGCGGATTAGCCTGGCCCTGGAAACCTTGATCTTTCGGAGGACGGGTTTCTCACCCGTCTTTCGCTACTCATGCCTGCATTCTCACTCGTGTAGCCTCCACGGCTGGTTTACACCGCCGCTTCGCTGGCCACACGACGCTCTCCTACCCATCAACACGGCTGAACCAACACAACAAGTGTGCGGCTTACCAAAAATATCAATGCCACAACTTCGGTGGCGTGCTTGAGCCCCGTTACATTGTCGGCGCGGAATCACTTGACCAGTGAGCTATTACGCACTCTTTCAAGGGTGGCTGCTTCTAAGCCAACCTCCTGGTTGTCTGTGCAACTCCACATCCTTTCCCACTTAGCACGCGCTTTGGGACCTTAGTTGGTGGTCTGGGTTGTTTCCCTCTCGACGATGAAGCTTATCCCCCACCGTCTCACTGCTGCGCTCTCACTTACCGGCATTCGGAGTTTGGCTGACGTCAGTAAGCTTTTAGGCCCCATCGGCCATCCAGTAGCTCTACCTCCGGCAAGAAACACGCAACGCTGCACCTAAATGCATTTCGGAGAGAACCAGCTATCACGAAGTTTGATTGGCCTTTCACCCCTATCCACAGCTCATCCCCTCCATTTTCAACTGAAGTGGGTTCGGTCCTCCACGACGTCTTACCGTCGCTTCAACCTGGCCATGGATAGATCACTTCGCTTCGGGTCTAGGACATGCGACTGAATCGCCCTATTCAGACTCGCTTTCGCTACGCATTCCCCTCTCGGGTTAAGCTCGCCACATATCACTAACTCGCAGGCTCATTCTTCAAAAGGCACGCTGTCACCAGAATCAGACTGGCTCCAACGGTTTGTAAGCAAACGGTTTCAGGTACTATTTCACTCCCCTCCCGGGGTACTTTTCACCTTTCCCTCACGGTACTTGTTCACTATCGGTCATGTAGGAGTATTTAGGCTTATCAGGTGGTCCTGACGGATTCACACGGGATTTCTCGGGCCCCGTGCTACTTGGGATACTCTTCGGGCGATTGCTGCATTTCGACTACGGGGTTCGCACCCTCTATGACCAGGCTTTCAATCCTGTTCGTCTATACAACGTTCTAACCCTCACTGTTCGGCAGAAGCAGCAGAAAAGTCCCGCAACCCCGACCATGCAACGCCTGCCGGCTATCACACATGATCGGTTTAGCCTCATCCGGTTTCGCTCGCCACTACTAACGGAATCACTATTGTTTTCTCTTCCTGTGGGTACTGAGATGTTTCACTTCCCCACGTTCCCTCTACCCGCCCTATATATTCAGGCGGGAGTCACCAGGTCACCTTACGGGCCTGGCGGGGTTTCCCCATTCGGAAATCCTCGGATCACAGTTTGTTTATCAACTCCCCGAGGCTTATCGCAGATTACTACGTCCTTCTTCGGCTCTACATGCCAAGGCATTCACCGTTTGCTCTTAGAAATTTGAAATCACATGAGTTTGAATCGATTGGTGTCACGAATAAATTCGCGACAGAAATTGACCAATGATCTAACACTCTTACGAGTGCTTTGATCTTTGTAATCTGTCGGACCGAGGTCCGTCAAATTTAAGATGCTCGCGTCCACTGTGTAGTTCTCAAAGTACGGGCGGTACCCTCACCTGCCCACGAATGATGTGAACAGGAAAAGGTCCAGAGGAAAAGTCCAACCAGGCCGTAACCCGATCGTTCCGGTCCCTCAGGACCCAACAGCGTGCATATACAGTCAACCCCAACCCAAACCCTTCCAACTCCCGTGCTGTAAACAACACCGGAGCGTACCAAGTTCAAACTGTTCGCTTCTGCATCAATGTCAATGTTCCACCCATGAGCGCCACCGGGAAACGTGTGCTCCCGAAATGGCTTGGCAGTGGTGTTCCGCTGTATACAGACGGCACTGCTGTGCTCCTTAGAAAGGAGGTGATCCAGCCGCACCTTCCGGTACGGCTACCTTGTTACGACTTAGTCCTAATCACCGATCCCACCTTCGACAGCTCCTCCCCTTGCGGGTTAGGCCACTGGCTTCGGGTGTTACCGACTTTCATGACTTGACGGGCGGTGTGTACAAGGCCCGGGAACGTATTCACCGCAGCGTTGCTGATCTGCGATTACTAGCGACTCCGACTTCATGGGGTCGAGTTGCAGACCCCAATCCGAACTGAGACCGGCTTTTTGGGATTCGCTCCACCTTGCGGTATTGCAGCCCTTTGTACCGGCCATTGTAGCATGCGTGAAGCCCAAGACATAAGGGGCATGATGATTTGACGTCATCCCCACCTTCCTCCGAGTTGACCCCGGCAGTATCCCATGAGTTCCCACCATTACGTGCTGGCAACATAGGACGAGGGTTGCGCTCGTTGCGGGACTTAACCCAACATCTCACGACACGAGCTGACGACAACCATGCACCACCTGTATAGAGACCTTGCGGGGCGACTGTTTCCAGACGTTTCCTCTATATGTCAAGCCTTGGTAAGGTTCTTCGCGTTGCATCGAATTAATCCGCATGCTCCGCCGCTTGTGCGGGCCCCCGTCAATTCCTTTGAGTTTTAGCCTTGCGGCCGTACTCCCCAGGCGGGGAACTTAATGCGTTAGCTGCGACACGGAGACCGTGGAATGGTCCCCACATCTAGTTCCCAACGTTTACGGCATGGACTACCAGGGTATCTAATCCTGTTCGCTCCCCATGCTTTCGCTCCTCAGCGTCAGTTACGGCCCAGAGATCTGCCTTCGCCATTGGTGTTCCTCCTGATATCTGCGCATTCCACCGCTACACCAGGAATTCCAATCTCCCCTACCGCACTCTAGTCTGCCCGTACCCACTGCAGGCCCGAGGTTGAGCCTCGGGTTTTCACAGCAGACGCGACAAACCGCCTACGAGCTCTTTACGCCCAATAATTCCGGACAACGCTTGCACCCTACGTATTACCGCGGCTGCTGGCACGTAGTTAGCCGGTGCTTTTTCTGCAGGTACCGTCACTTTAACGCTTCTTCCCTACTAAAAGAGGTTTACAACCCGAAGGCCGTCGTCCCTCACGCGGCGTTGCTGCATCAGGCTTTCGCCCATTGTGCAATATTCCCCACTGCTGCCTCCCGTAGGAGTCTGGGCCGTGTCTCAGTCCCAGTGTGGCCGGTCACCCTCTCAGGCCGGCTACCCGTCGTCGCCTTGGTGAGCTATTACCTCACCAACTAGCTGATAGGCCGCGAGCTCATCCTTGACCAAAATTCTTTCCACCCCCAGAGATGCCTCCAAGGGTCGTATCCGGTATTAGACGTCGTTTCCAACGCTTATCCCAGAGTCAAGGGCAGATTGCTCACGTGTTACTCACCCGTTCGCCACTGATCAGAGAAGCAAGCTCCTCATCACCGTTCGACTTGCATGTGTTAAGCACGCCGCCAGCGTTCGTCCTGAGCCAGGATCAAACTCTCCGTAAATGTTTGACTGCACGAAACCCGAAGGCAACGGCACATCTAGTGTGACTGACCACCGGAATAGGCGGACCAGACACAAGTTTGAAACTGACAGAACAAATCATTACTGACTTGCTTTGTTGTTTAAATGTTTTCCAAAGGAATCTCCCGATCCTTCACCGCTAGAAACGGATCCAAATCACGAGGTTTTTGGCATTTGACATTGTGCACGCTGTTGAGTTCTCAAGGATCGGACGCACCCGACTTCAGGCCCAATAATGGGCTGTCGCTTC
>NZ_SOGM01000064.1:0-6103 GCF_004403545.1 Cryobacterium sp. TmT2-59
CGCCGCGGCCGGCGTCACGGCCGCCTCATCCGTGCGCCGGAGAGGATGCCGGCGGCCCAGCCGGCCAGCCGGGTGCGGTCGATCTTCGAGTTGTGACGGATATCGGTGGGCAGCTGCGGCACCACCAGCACCGCGGCGAGCGGCACGCCGGCGGCTGCGCGCACGGCGGCGGCCAGTTCCGGGGCGGCCAGGCCCACCCGGCGGGCCGCAGGCGTGGTCTCGACGACCGCGACGACCTGCTGGATGCCGGCCGGACCGACCCCGACGACGGCGGCGCGGGCCACCACGGCGACGCGCTCGAGGCGCTGCTCGGGTCCGACCGGGGTAAGCACGCCGGCCGCGCTGGTGATCACGTGCGGCAGGCGGCCCTCGACCCAGAGCCGTCCGGCCTCGTCCAGGTGCCCGACATCGCCGGTGCGGTGCCAGCGCCGCCCCGGGGTCACGCCGCTGCGGGAGGCGCGATCGGTCAGCCAGAGCCGGTCGTAGTGGTTCTTCACGTGGGGGGCGGAGACGACGATCTCCCCCGTGATCCCGGGGGTCTCGGCGAGGGCGCCGGTAGCCGCACCGGTGGCGTCGAGGGCGCTGATCCGGAGGTCGGTGGTGGCCGCGGGACGGCCGACGCAGACGCCGCCGGGGCCGGCCGGGGCATCCGTCGCCGTCGTCTCGGTCGTGCCCGGCCCGGCCGTCGCCGCTGTCTCGGTCGTCACCGACCCGGGCGTGGCCGCCGCGATCGCCGACGCCTCGGTCGTGACCGCCGCCGTCGCCTCGCGGATGCCCGCCAGGGAGATGTCGGTCATCAGGAGTCCCTCGGTCATGCCGTAGGGGGTGTGGGCGCTGGCGCCGGGCATCAGGCGGGCCGCGGCGGCCAGCAGGGGCTCGGAGACGGGCGCGCCGGCGGAGAGGAAGCTGCGCACGCCGGCGAGGCTGCGGTGGTCGGCCGCGCTGAGCGTGGCCTCGGTGGCGACGACGTTGGCGAGCGCGGCCGGTGAGAGGAAGACGACGGTCGCGTCGATGGCGGCGACCGCGGCGGCGACGGCGGTCGCGGTCAGGGTCTTCGGGGAGGTCACGTCCATGTCCGGGGTCACCGAGCGGGCGCCGAGGGCCGGGCCGAGCAGGGCGAACGGGGCGAAACCGGCCACCAGTCCGGTGCCGAGGCCCACGTCGTACTGGGCGTGCAGCGCGTGGCTGACCGCGGCGAGCTGGCCGTGCGTGTAGACGACGCCCTTGGCCGGACCGGTCGAGCCGGACGTGAAGAGCACGGCCGCCGTGTCGCCGGGCCCGGGCGGCCCGGGCAGCTGCTCGTCCGCGCCCAGCGCGATGATCTCGGCGAGGGTGAAGGAGATGTCGAGGAGTCGGGCCACCGTGCTCGGGAACCGGGCGACGGCGATCTTCTGGCCGGGCCAGTCGAGGGCCCGGGCGGCGAGCAACCCGGGGGCGGCGCCGATCACGTGGTCCGGACGCGCGCCGCGCACGGCCCGGGTCAGGCCGCGCAGGCCGAGGCCGGCATCCGCCACGACCACGATCGCGCCGATGCGCACGCAGGCGTAGAGCACGGCGGTCAGGTCGGCGCCGGGCGGGATCAGCAGGGAGACCCGGTCGCCCTTGCGCACGCCGATCAGGTGCAGGCCCGCGGCGAGCTGCCGCACCCGGCGGGAGAGCAGCCGCCAGCTGACGACGCGGGGTGCGCCGCCGCCCGGCGGGGCCATGTCGACGAGGGCGGTGTCGTCGCTGCCCTGCAACTCGTCCAGGTAGTGCCAGAGCGGATGCTGCCCGCTCGCCGCCCAGCCCTCCGACTGTTCCCGTTCCGGACGAGAGTGACCCGCGGAACGGGCACTCTCGACCGGAACGGGCACTCCGGCGGGGAACATTGAGGCGGGGAGCCCTCCGGCGGGGAGGGCCGCTCCGGGCAGGGGGTCCGGGGCGGCGAAGGTGTGGTCGCCGAGCCAGGTCAGTGCGGCGGAGGCGTAGTCGACGTCCTCGGCGATCAGGTGCCCGGCGCCCTCGAACCGGTGCACGTCGGCCTGCGGCAGGCGCTGCGCGAGGTCGTCGAGGTACCGGTCGCTGAAGATCGGGTCGGCCGGGCCCCAGAGCATCAGGGCCGGCACGTCCAGGCGGCGCACCCCGGTGGAGATGCGCACGAGCTCGGCCGCACTCTCGTGCGCGTCGTCGACGGGGATGTCGGCGACGAACGCACCGATGCCGCCGCGGCGCGCTGCCCCGCGGTAGGGCGCGCGGTAGGCCTGCTTCACGGCGGCGGAGAGCGGCGGATGCGCGAGCGCGAGAGTCGTCTCCAGGAACGCGGGCGTGGCGACCGTTGCGGCGCCGAGCACGCCGTGGCGCAGGGCCAGCCGCAGCGGGGCCGGGATCGGCGCGTCCTCCGGCTGGTGCACGGCGGTGTTCAGCAGCAGCACCCCGGCGAGCAGGGTCGGATGGTCCACCGCCCAGCCGAGCGAGACCACGCCGCCCCAGTCGTGGCCGAAGGTGAGCACGGGGCCGGCCAGTCCGAGCTCGGCGGTGAGGTCGGCGAGGTCGGCGACCCGGCGGGCCAGCGGGCGCGGCGCCCCGGTGCGCTCGGAGAAGCCCATGTCGAGCTGGTCGACGGCGATGACCCGCCACGCCGGGCCGCCGGCGATGGCGGCATCCGTCGCGGCGGTGACGAGGTCACGCCAGAGGTAGGACCAGGTGGGGTTGCCGTGCACGCAGAGCACGGTACCGATCGGGGTGAGCCCGAGTTCGGCCAGCCGATCGGCGTTGTCGAGCAGGTGCCAGGTGCGGCTCGCCGGTCGCTCCCCGCCGGTCTCGGCAGCAGTCTCGGCAGCGGTCTCGGCAGCGGTGACCAGCCGGGAGAAGGCCGGGTCGAGGCCGGGCAGTCCCTGCGGCGGCAGTGACGCCGGGGCGGCCGTCTCGGCCGCCCGCGGCAGGCGGTATCCGGTGCCGGTGCGGGTGCTCGTGCGGGTGCTCGTGCTGCGGCGGCTGCTCACCAGGCGAGTTCCATCATGGCGGTGTTCAGGCCGCTCCCGACGCCCATCAGCAGCACCCGGTCGCCGGGTGAGAGCCGCTTCGCCTCCTCGGCGAGCGTGATCGGGATCGACGCCGGCCCGACGTTGCCGAGCAGCGGGTACGTGAGCGGAACCCGGGAACGGTCCAGGCCGGTGGCCTTGATGATCGCGTTGGTGTGCACGTCCGACACCTGGTGCAGGATGTAGCGGTCCATGCCGGACCAGTTCCAGTCGCGTTTGGCCTCGGTCCAGGCCGAGACGACGAGTTCCATGCCGCCCTTGAGCAGCGCCTTGGCGTCGGTGAACATGCCGTCGACGCTGCCGACGCAGAGGCCGTTGAACTGGGTCGCGGCGCGCGTCACCCCGCCGAGCATGCGATGGCCCTCCGGATGCGCGTCCGCCGGCCCGAGCACGGCCGCCGCGGCGCCGGAGCCGAGGGTGAGGCTCGCGAACTCGCTCATGAAGTCCTTGCGGCTGATATCGGCGCGGCCCAGCCGGTCGATCGTGTTGGACTGGATCTCGTCGGCGTCCTCACCGTCGATGACCACGGCGTACTGCACCTGCCCGGAGTCGATCAGCTGCGCGGCCAGGGTCATGCCGTTGACGAAACCGAGGCAGGCGTTGGCGATGTCGAAGTTGGTGGCCGAGGACGGCAGGCCGAGGCCGTGGTGGATGCGCACGGCCACCGACGGCTCGAGGTGCTTGCGGGTCACGGAGGTGTTGATCATCAGCCCGACCTGGCCCGGCTCGATGCCGGCGGACTGGAGGGCACGCCGGCCGGCCAGCACGGCCGCGTCGTCGAACGCCTGTCCGGGCGCCCAGTTACGGCGCTCCTGCACGCCGGCCACCCGCTGGAGCAGGCCGCTGGGCAGGCGCAGGCGCTTCAGCGCCGGCTGCAGTCGGGCGTCGATCTCGACCGAGGTCGTGATCCGCGGGGCGAGTTCGCTGTCCACCGACAGCAGGGCGACGTTACGGTGCGTCGTCGTGGCGTTTCCGTTCAACTCTGATTCCCCTGTCGAATTGCAGCGCTGGAAACCCGCAGCCCGGCAATCCTGCACCAGAAACCTGTTCGTTGTCCGTATCCCTGCCCCGAGCAGCCGCATACTGCGACCGTCACGGTCCCATTTTACCTGCGCCGTGACCTGCGCCGTGACCTGCGCCGTCACCCGTGCCGGGCCCGGGGCACCGCCGCCGTGCGGGCGACGGCGCCCCGCGACGGGCTAGATGACCCCGTCCGAGAGCGTGCTGGGGTTGCCGAAACGGTGGGCGGTGATCGAGATCGCCTGTTCACGCAGAAAAGGCAGCAGCTCGACCCGGCCGGCCTGGGTGACCGGGTGCGCGTAGATCGCGATGTCCGGGCTGCCGCGGAGCGCGTGGGTGAGGGCGGATGCCGCCTGCGTCGCCCCGGTCAGCCGGTCCCCGCCGATCAGTCGCACCCGGCTGGTGCGGATGCCGCCGGCCGCCGCGCGCTCCAGCCATTCCGCGTCGCTCTCCACCGTCACCGGGATCTCACGCTCGGACAGCGCGTTCCGCACCAGCGGAGGCACCGGGATGGCACTGCTGACCTCGAACCGGGACGTGGTCAGGGTGGCCGCGGCGATGATCCGGAGCAGGTCGGAGAGGGTGCCGTCTTCGGCCAGGCGCACCGTGACGGGCAGCGGGCTGTAGCGGAACAGGTTGCGTTCGAGGCCGAGGTTCGAGACGTCCTTCACGACGCCGAACTCCTCGCGCCAGGCCAGGGCGTCGCTCAGGGCAGAGCGGCGCAGCACGTCGAAGTCGGCGTAGTCGAGCACGGTCTGCGCCGCCTCGATCACGTCGGTGACGGTCTGGTCCAGGCCGCGCAGGTGCAGGGTGGAGGAGTTGCGGCCGGGGTCGGTCACCCAACTGCCGAGCCCGTGAAGGTAATTCGGTCCGCCCGCCTTCGTGCCCGCGCCGACGGCAGAGCGCTTCCAGCCGCCGAACGGCTGGCGCTGCACGACCGCGCCGGTGATGCCGCGGTTCACGTAGAGGTTTCCGGCCTCGATCGTGTCCACCCACTCGGCCAGTTCGGCGGAGTCGAGCGAGTGCAGCCCGGACGTGAGGCCGTAGTCCACCGCGTTCTGGAACCGGATGGCCTCGGCCAGGTTGCGGGCGTGCATCACGCCGAGCACCGGGCCGAAGAACTCGGTCAGGTGGAAGTAGGACCCGGGAGCGACCCCGGTGCGGATGCCGGGCGACCACAGGGCGCCGGACTCGTCGAGCTGCTTCGGCTCCACCAGCCACTGCTCGCCCACGCCGAGCGTGGTCAGGGCGTGCAGGAGCTTTCCCTCCGCCGGCTCGATGATCGGGCCCATCTGGGTGACCGGGTCGGACGGGCGGCCGACGCGCAGGGAGGTCGCGGCATCCGTCAGCTGGCTGAGGAAGCGCTCGGATTTGGCGACCGAACCGACCAGGATGACCAGGCTCGCGGCCGAGCACTTCTGCCCGGCGTGGCCGAACGCGCTCTTGATCACGTCGGCGGCGGCCAGGTCGAGGTCGGCGGAGGGGGTGACGATGATGGCGTTCTTGCCGCTGGTCTCGGCCAGCAGGGGCAGGTCCTCGCGGAAGCTGCGGAACAGCTGCGCGGTCTCGTAGGCGCCGGTCAGGATGACCCGGTCCACGGCCGGGTGCGAGATCAGCCGGGTGCCCAGCTCACGGTCGGCGAGGTCCACCAGCACGAGCAGGTCGCGCGGCACGCCGGCCTCCCAGAGCGCCTCGACCATCACCGCGCCGGAGCGCTGGGCGAGTTTGGCCGGCTTGACGATGACGCCGGAGCCCGCCGCGAGGGCGGCGAGCACGCCGCCCGCGGAGATGGCGACCGGGAAGTTCCAGGGCGGGGTGACCACGGTCAGCTTCGAGGGCACGAAGGTGGCCCCCTGCACGGAGTCGAGGTCCCTGGCGCGTTCGGCGTAGTAGTGGGCGAAGTCGACGGCCTCGCTCACCTCCGGGTCACCCTCGGCGATGGTCTTGCCGGTTTCGGCCGCCATCACCTCGATCAGGCGGTCCCGGTTCGCGGCGAGCGCGAGGCCGGCCCGGTGCAGCACGGCGGCGCGCTCGGCGCCGGGGCGCTGGCCCCAGGCGGCGCC
>NZ_SOGM01000097.1:0-6108 GCF_004403545.1 Cryobacterium sp. TmT2-59
GCCGTGGCCCGCCGCGCGGCTGCTGCGCCGCTGCGCGGGTGGCCCGCCGTGCGCGCAACGGCGCAGCACGCGCGCAGCGCAGGTCACCCCGCAGGTCACCCCGCAGGTCACCCCGCAGGTCACCCCGCAGGTCACCCCGCAGGTTCCGCCGCACGTCCCGGCGCACTCCACCCCGCGCCGCGCCCCCCGCGAGCATCCCGGTGAGGGTCCTCGTGACCGGGGCGAGCGGCTTCCTCGGCCGCGCCGTCGCGGCCGAGATCGCGGCTGCCGGGCACGAGGTGCGCACGTTCCAGCGCCGCGCGTCGGGCGTTCCCGGCGTCGCCGACGTGCTCGGCTCGGTCACCGCCCCCGACGAGGTTGGCCGCGCCGCCGCCGGCATGGACGCCGTCGTGCACCTGGCCGCGAAGGTCTCCCTCGCGGGCAGGCCGGCCGATTTCGAGGCCGTGAATGTGGGCGGCACCCGCACGCTGCTGGCCGCGGCCACGGATGCCGGCGCCACCCGCTTCGTCTTCGTGTCGTCGCCCTCGGTGGCCCACGCCGGCGCATCCATCGTCGGCAGCGGCGCCGACCCGGCCGACCCGTCCCGGGCCCGCGGGCACTACGCCCGTACCAAGGCCCAGGCCGAACTGCTCGCGCTCGGCGCCGACTCCGCGAGCCTGCACGTGGTCGCGGTGCGCCCGCACCTGGTCTGGGGCCCGGGCGACACGCAGCTCGTCGCCCGCATCGTCGACCGGGCCCGCCGCGGCCGGCTGCCGCTGCTCGGCCACGGCGCCGCCCTGATCGACACCACCTATGTGGACAACGCTGCCTCGGCCATCGCGGCCGCGCTCGAGCGGGCCGACGCGGTGCACGGCCACTCCTACGTGGTCACGAACGGGGAGCCGCGCCCCGTGGCCGAGCTGCTCGCCGGAATGTGCCGGGCGGCGGGCGTGCCGGCCCCGGCCTGGCGGGTTCCGGCCGGAGTCGCCCGCGGCGCGGGATCCCTGATCGAGGCGGCCTGGCGCATCCGTTCGGGCGCCGACGAGCCGCCGATGACCCGGTTCCTGGCCGAGCAGCTGTCGACCGCGCACTGGTTCGACCAGCGCCGCACCCGCGCCGAACTGCGGTGGGCGCCCGCGGTGAGCCTGGACGAGGGCTTCCGCCGCCTCGCCGCCGCCTACGGGCGGTAGCCGCAGCCGCGCACGCCGCGAAACCCGCGCACGCCGCGCACCGCGCACGCAGCAGCCGAGGCCGCCGACGCTACGAACGGATGCCGAGGGCCGCACGCACGATCTGCAGCGCCTCCTCCGGGGGCAGGCCGAGCGCGCGCATCCGTTCGGCGTAGGCGACCGCGGCCCGCTGCGCCTGCTGGTGCGTGGCGTCTCCGGTCGCGGCGATGAAGGAGCCGAGCCGGCCGCGGGTCTCGATCACCTCGTCCTGCTCCAGCTCCCGGTAGGCGCGCGCGACCGTGTTCGCGGCCAGGCCGAGGTCTTCGGCGAGGCGGCGCACGGTGGGCAGCTTGTCACCCGGGGCCAGCGCGCCGGTGCGCACGCCCTCGATCACCTGCCCCCGCAGCTGCTCGAACGGCGGAGTGGGGGAGTGCGGGTCGATGACGAGTTGCATGCCGGGCATCCTTCGTGTGCGTTACGTCCCACGCTACCGGTGCCCCCGGTGCCCCCGGTGCCCTTCTCCGCCGCGAGTGCGGGTGAATTGTCGCTCTGGCGTCCTCTAACCGACGATTCACCCGCACTCGCGAACCGAACGGATGCGCGCGGCCGGCCACTCCGGGCACACCGGCTCGGTAGGCTCGTCACGTGACCTGGCCCCGCGACCTGCCCGCCCAGCTGGCGGCACTGCTGCCGAGCCTGGCCGGCGTGCTGCTGCTCATCCTGATCGTCACGCTCGTGCTCTGGACCTACCGGGTGTCGCATCCGTTCGCGCCGGCGCTCGCCGTGCTGCGCGGAGCCCTGCAGCTGGCCGCGATCAGCCTGGTGCTCAGCGGCATCATCTCCGATCCGCTCTGGGTCGGCGTGGGCCTCGTCGTCATGTTCACCGCCGCGGTCGGCACGGTCACGCGGCGCATCGGCGCCAGCCGGCAGCACTTCGCCTGGGTGGCCGCCGCGATGGGCCTGGGCGTGCTCGCCTCCCTCCTGGTCGTGTTCGGCACCGGCGCGCTCGAGTCGACGCCGCGTTACGTGCTGTCCTTCGGCGGCATCATCATCGGCAACGCCATGTCGATCGCCACGCTCTCCGGCCGCCGCTTCGGCGAGGCGGTGACCGAGCGCTGGGACGAGGTGGAGGGCTGGCTGGCCCTCGGCGCCACGCCCCGGCAGGCGACCCGCGAGCTGGCCCGCCGCGCCGTCTACTTCGCGCTGATCCCCTCGACCGACCAGACGAAGACCACCGGCCTGGTCACCCTGCCCGGTGCCTTCGTCGGCGCCATCTTCGGCGGGGCCTCGCCGCTCGAGGCCGGTCGCTTCCAGATCATCGTGCTCGCCGGCATCCTTTGCGCCGGTTCCATCGCCGCCGTCGCGCTGATCCACCTGCTTGCGCCCGTGCGGCAGCGCCCCCTCACCGCCCCGGTCTGACCCGCCGCCTCGCAGCAGCGCCCGGTCCGCGGGCCGCTAATGCAGCACCAGGAACTCGGCGAGGATCAGGAAACCGGCGAGCAGCACGGTTCCCACCGCGACGAGGGCCAACGGCCAGCCACGGATGCCGCGGAGCCGCACCCCCGACACCGCCACCACGCTCAGCAGCACGCTGGCCGTGATCATCTTGACCAGGGTCGCGGTCCTCGTGTCGCCGCCGAAGAAGAGCACCACGAGCACCGCCAGCAGCGGAGCGAATGCGGCGGAGATCATCGGTGCGCTGACCCGCAGATGGTGGCGGATGCTGCCCCACCCGGCCGTCTGATCCCCGATCGAGTAGGCGAAAACGTGCGTCGCGTAATACACGAGGTTCGTGATCAGGACCACGATGATGATCGGCGACGCGGCGCTGTCGCCGAGCCCGATCAGCGTGCTGGCGGCCACGAGCAGGCCGTAAGCCGCAGCGCTGATGCGCTCGGCGCCGGCCGGTCCGATCTTGCTTGGAGCCTGGGCGTTCTTCGGTGAGGCCACGGCTCCAGTGTCGCGGGGGTCGCGCTCGAGCGAAAGGGGCGACGGATGCCGCCGGCCCTACTCCGGCGCGCGCCGGCTCCGCTGCCGCTACTCCGCGGCGCGGTGGATCAGGCGGGAGAGCACGATCGCGCTGCGGGTGTGGTCCACGTTCGGCGCCAGGCGCACCTTCTCCAGGGCCGCCTCGAGGCCGGAGATGTCCCGCGCCCGGATGTGCACGATCGCGTCGGCGCTGCCGGTGACGGTGCCGGCATCGACGACCTCGGGCACGCCGGAGAGGATGCGCAGCAGTTCCTCGGGCGCCACGGTGCCGCGGCAGAACAGTTCGACGTAGGCCTCGGTGCTCATGCCGTCGATGGCCGGGTCCACCTGGATCGTGAAGCCGCGGATGACCCGGTCGGCCACGAGCTTGTCGACCCGCCGTTTGACCGCCGACGCCGACAGGCCGACGACCCCGCCGATATCCCCGTAGCCCGCGCGGGCATTCTGGCGAAGAAGGTCGAGAATGCCGCGGTCTAGATTGTCCATTCCGAGAGTCTACGGCGAAAACATGCGTCGAGCGCGGAAACCACGCGCATTTCGAGCGCAGATTAGCGTGACATACCGATTCATGCTGTGTGAAACTAGGAACGGCGTCCCCGCCCGGATCCGTTCGGCTCCGGCAGGGCTCTCGTGAGTGACCTGGTCCGCCATCCACCCCCGCATTCCGACCTCGCCCGAAGCCGGCGGAGTGCAGCAGAAGGAGTCCCCATGTCGACCAATCTCACGTCCCTTGATTTCGCCGCCCCCGACCTCACGGTCCCGGGTCTCACCGTCCCGAACCCGGACGAGAGCATCGCTTCGGCCCGCCCCGAGCGCATACCGGTCAGGCGCACCATCCTGATGTGCAAGCCCGACTACTTCACCGTCGTGTACCGCATCAACCCGTGGATGGACCCGGCCATCCCGACCGACACTGCCCTGGCCGTCGCGCAGTGGCAGACCCTGTACGACACCTACGTCGGACTCGGTTTCGACGTGCACCTGATCGACCCGATCGACGGGCTGCCGGACATGGTCTACGCGGCCAACGGCGGCTTCGTCGTCGACAACATCGCGTACGGCGCGGCTTTCACCTATCCGGAGCGCCAGCCGGAAGGCCCGGCCTACATGGACTGGTTCCGCGAGAGCGGCTTCGACGTGCGCGTCCCGGTCGAGATCAACGAGGGGGAGGGCGACTTCCTGCTCGTGGGCGACGCGATCCTTGCCGGCACCGGCTTCCGCAGCGCCTCGAACAGCCACGAAGAGGTGTCGGCCATCTACGGCCGTCCGGTGATCACGCTTAACCTGATCAACCCGAGCTTCTACCACCTCGATACCGCCATCGCCGTGCTCGACGACACGAACATCGCCTACCTGCCGAGCGCATTCGACGAGCCGAGCCTCGTCATCCTGCGCGAGCGCTACCCGGATGCCATCATCGTCACCGAGGAAGACGCGGCCATCCTCGGCCTCAACTCCTACTCCGACGGCTACAACGTCGTCATCGCCGCCCGCGCGAAAGACTTCGAGCGCCAGCTGCGCGCGCGCGGCTACAACCCGATCGGCGTCGACCTGTCCGAGCTGCTCCTCGGCGGCGGCGGAGTGAAGTGCTGCACGCTGGAGCTGCGCCGATGATCGACCAGACCGCGGCCGACCAGACCGCGGCCGCCCAGACCGCGGCCGCCCAGACCACGACAGCCCAGACCACGACAGCCCAGACCACGGCCGCCCTCGATCAGGCGTCCTACATCGCGCTCGAGAACGAGCACGCGGCCCACAACTACCACCCGCTGCCCGTCGTCGTCGCCTCCGGGGACGGCGCCTGGGTGACGGATGTCGACGGTCGCCGCTACCTGGACTGCCTGGCCGCCTACTCCGCGGTCAACTTCGGCCACTCCAACCCGGTTCTGCTGGAAGCCGCCCGCGCCCAGCTCGGCCGCATCACGCTCACCAGCCGCGCCTTCCACAACGACCAGCTCGGCCCGTTCGTGACAGCGCTCGCCGAGCTCTCCGGCAAGGACATGGTCCTCCCGATGAACACGGGCGCCGAAGCGGTCGAGTCCGGCATCAAGGTAGCCCGCGCCTGGGGCTACCGGGTGAAGGGCGTCGCCGACGGGCTGGCCAACATCATCGTGGCCGGCGAGAACTTCCACGGCCGCACGACCACGATCATCAGCTTCTCCGACGACGAGTCCGCCCGCAAGGACTTCGGCCCGTTCACGCCCGGGTTCCGCACGGTTCCCTACGGGGACGCCGCGGCCCTCGAGGCCGCGATCGACCAGAACACGGTCGCCGTGTTGCTCGAGCCAATCCAGGGCGAGGCCGGCATCGTCGTGCCGCCGGCGGGCTACCTGCCCGCCGTGCGCGAGATCACGACCCGCCATAACGTGCTGTTCATCGCCGACGAGATCCAGTCCGGCCTCGGCCGTACGGGCGCGACCTTCGCCTGCGATCTGGTCGGGGTCGTGCCGGACCTGTACCTGCTGGGCAAGGCGCTCGGCGGCGGCATCGTTCCCGTTTCGGCGGTGGTCGGCAACGCGGACGTCCTCGGCGTGCTCCGCCCTGGCGAGCACGGCTCGACCTTCGGCGGCAACCCCCTGGCCGCGGCCGTCGGCCTCGCCGTGGTGAAGATGCTGGCCACCGGCGAATACCAGGAGCGCGCCCGCGTTCTCGGCACCCGACTGCACGACGGGCTGAGCGCCCTGATCGGCCGGGGCGTCGTCGCCGTGCGCGGCGCGGGCCTCTGGGCCGGGATCGACATCGACCCGACGGTGGCGTCCGGCCGGGCGGTCTGCGAGGCCCTCCTGGCCCGCGGCGTGCTCGCGAAGGACACCCACGGCTTCACCATCCGCCTGGCCCCGCCGATCGTGGTCTCCGAGGCCGACATCGACTGGGCCGTCGAGCAGCTGGCCGCGGTGCTCGCGGAATTCGCCGCCGCCTAGCCGCGCCCGGCCGCGCCGCCGCCTCCGAGCGCCCGCCGCGGCCCGCGCCC
>NZ_SOGM01000052.1:0-6819 GCF_004403545.1 Cryobacterium sp. TmT2-59
CCCAACCCGCCCGGGGGAAGATCTGCTCGTGCTCGAGCTGACCGGCGGAAATGATCGTCCCGGCCTTGTCGAAGATGATCGCGCGGGTACTGGTGGTGCCCTGGTCGATGGCGATGACGTGTTCGGTCATGGACTAACTCCCTTGTCAGGTCGTGACGCTGCGTACTGGTGAGGCCGTGAGTGCTGGTGAGGCCGTGACTAGAAACGATAATCGGTGCGCACCCCCCACGGGGAAGGAACGACCGCCGCCCCCGATGAGCCTGTGCGTCGCCGAGAGTCGGCCCGGGCACTGTGCGAGCTGTGAACAGTCCGGGCCGGGAATTACCCGGCGACGGATGCGTTGAGATATAACTAGTAACAAGAAACGTGCTCCGGGGTCGGTGTGAATCCGAACCGGCGGTGAAAGTCCGCGACCCGTTCCGCTCCAGGGCGAAACGGTTGAGCTGGTGAAATTCCAGCACCGACGGTTAAAGTCCGGATGAGAGGCGCACGAGTCGATTGGCCTTCCCGGCCGATCGGCGGGTTTCGCCTTGCGCAACCCACACGGTGTTCAGCGCACCGAAAACCCGGAGTTCGTTCAGAAACGAACGAGGACCGGAAATGACCGACCAGGCGACGCTCGAGGCCGTTATGCGGCGTGCGCTCGAGTTGGCCGCGAACGGACCGGCCACGGGCCCGAACCCCCGCGTCGGCTGTGTCCTCCTCGACGCTTCCGGGCAGTTCCTGGCGGAGGGCTGGCACCGTGGCGCCGGCACGCCGCACGCCGAGGTGGATGCCCTCGCCCGGCTTTCGGCCGGAGCCGCCCGCGGCGCGACCGCCGTCGTCACCCTCGAACCCTGCAACCACACCGGGCGCACCGGGCCCTGTGCGCTCGCGCTGATCGACGCCGGCGTGGCCCGCGTGGTCTACGCGGTCGCCGACCCTGGGCCCGTCTCCGGCGGCGGAGCCGACCGACTGCGCTCCCACGGCGTCGACGTCGTCGGCGGGCTGCTCGCCGACGAGGTCGAGCCCTTCCTCGCCGACTGGCTCGTCGCGGCCCGGCTGGGACGACCGTTCGTTACGCTCAAGTGGGCGTCGAGCCTCGACGGCCGGGCAGCCGCCGCGGACGGGACGAGCCGCTGGATCACCGGGCCGGAAGCCCGCCAGGACGTGCACCGGCGCCGCTCGGCGGCCGACGCCATCCTCGTCGGCACCGGCACGGTGCTCGCCGACGACCCCGCGCTGACCGCCCGCGACGCCGACGGGCAGCTCCTGCCCGCGCAGCCGGTGCCGGTCGTGATCGGCGCCCGCGGCATCCCCGTGGGCGCCGCCGTGCGGGGCCACCCGCACTCGCCGCTGATCTTCGCCACCCACGACCTGCTCGCGGTGCTCGGCGAACTGCACCGGAGCGGCATCCGTCACGCTTTCATCGAGGGCGGGCCCACGCTCGCCAGCGCGTTCGTCGCGGCCGGCCTCGTGGACGAGTACCTCGTCTACCTGGCGCCCACGCTGCTCGGCGGCGGCCGGCTGGCCCTCGGCGACATCGGCGTCGCCGGCATTGACGAGCAGCGGCGACTGACCATCGAACACTACGTCCGGCTCGGCGAGGACCTCCTCGTCGTGGCCCGGCCCAGATAGGGGAAGCATGTTCACCGGAATCATCGAGGAACTCGGCCAGGTCGAGAAGGTCGAGCGCGGGGCGGATGCCGCCCGGCTCACCGTCCGCGGACCGCTGGTCGTGGCCGATGCGGGCCACGGGGACTCGATCTCGGTCAACGGCGTCTGCCTCACGGTCGTCGAGCGCACCGGTGACACGTTCACGGCCGATGTGATGGCCCAAACCCTCGCCATGTCCACCCTCGACGCGGTGCAGCCCGGCAGCCCGGTCAACCTCGAACGCGCCGCCCGGGTGGGCGACCGGCTGGGCGGACACATCGTGCAGGGCCACATCGACGGCACCAGCACCCTGCTGGGCGTCACCCCCGGCGATGCGTGGCGGGTGCTCCGGTTCAGCCTCTCCCCCGAACTGGCCCCGCTGGTCACCGGCAAAGGGTCAATCGCCGTCGACGGCGTCTCCCTGACCGTCAGCAACATCAGCCCGGCGAGCGAACCGGACCAGTGGTTCGAAGTCTCGCTCATCCCCGAAACCCTCACCGCCACGACGCTGGGACAGCGCGCGGCCGGCGATCGCGTCAACATAGAAACAGACATCCTGGCCCGCCACGTGGAGCGCATGCTCGCCCTGGCTGACGCAGGATCGAAAAGGAGCAACTCATGAGTCTCGCTGACATCCCCGCCGCCCTGAACGCACTCAGGTTGGGGAAACCGGTCATCGTCGCCGACGACGAGGGCCGTGAGAACGAGGGCGACGTGATCATCTCCGCCCAGCTGGCCACTCAGGAGTGGATCGCCTGGACGGTGCGCTACTCCTCCGGTTTCATCTGCGCGCCGATGACCAACGACCTCGCTGACAAGCTCGACCTGCCGGTGATGGTACTCAACAACGAGGATGCGCGCGGCACCAACTACACCGTGTCGGTCGACGCGGCGGACCGCCTCAGCACCGGGATCAGCGCGGGCGACCGCGCCCACACCCTGCGGGTGCTGGCCGACCCGGACTCCACGCCCGCCAGCGTGCACCGTCCCGGCCACATCATGCCGCTCCGTGCCCGGGACGGCGGCGTGCGTGAGCGCGATGGCCACACCGAGGCCGCCGTCGACCTGATGAAGCTCGCCGGACTCGTGCCGGTCGCCGCGATCTGCGAGATCGTTGCCGAGGACGGCGAGATGATGCGCCTGCCCGGGCTGCTCGAACTCGGCGAGCGCGAGGGGGTTCTCGTGATCACGATCAAGGACCTGATCGCGTACCTGCAGGAGTTCCACTGCGACACGGACCTGCCCACCGTCAGCCCGATCCTCGAGTCGCCGCGGGTGGACTTCGAGGTGGAGACCACCGTTCCCACCGTGCACGGGGCCTTCCAGGTGCGGGCCTACCGCGACCGGATGACCGGTGCGGACCATGTGGCCATCGTCTCCGGCACCCCCGCGAACGGCGCCCTCGTGCGCGTGCATTCCGAGTGCCTGACCGGGGAGGCGTTCGGGTCACTCAAGTGCGAGTGCGGACCCCAACTCGACGCGGCGCTCGAGACGATCCGGGTCGAGGGCGGAGTCGTCGTCTACCTGCGTGGCCAGGAGGGGCGCGGCATCGGCCTGATCAACAAGCTGCGCGCCTACAAACTGCAGGAGGAGGGGCTGGATACCTTCGACGCCAACCTCGCGCTGGGCCTGCCCGCGGATTCCCGCGACTACGGCGCCGCGACGGCCATCCTGCACGAGATGGGCATCTCCTCCGTGCGCCTGCTGACCAACAACCCGGAGAAGATGCGCCAGCTCGAGGCGCACGGCATCGAGGTGACCGAACGTGTGCCACTGGTGGTCGGCGTCGGCACCCACAATCAGGATTACCTGGCCGTCAAGCGCGACCGGATGGGCCACCACATCGCAGACAGCGACATGTTGAAGGGAATCACACTATGAGCGGAGCAGGCTCCCCCGAGGTCAGCGTCGACGGAACCGGGCTGGACATCGTGATCGTCGCCGGACGGTGGCACGACGTGATCACCGACGGGCTGATCGCCGGTGCCACCCGGGTGCTCGAGGAATCCGGGGCCCGCCACTCCCTGGTGCGGGTGCCCGGCAGCTTCGAGTTGCCGGTGGCATGCAAGGTCGCCCTCGACAACGGCGCCGACGCGGTCGTCGCCCTCGGCGTGATCATCCGCGGCGGCACCCCGCACTTCGAGTACGTGTCGGCGGCGGCGACGGATGGCCTGACCCGGGTGGCGCTGGACGCCGGCAAGCCCGTGGGCTTCGGCGTGCTCACCCTCGACGACGAGCAGCAGGGCCTGGACCGGGTCGGCCTGCCCGGCTCGAAGGAGGACAAGGGCGCGGAGGCGGCTGCGGCGGCCATCGCGACCGCCCAGCTGTTGCAGAAGCTGCGGGGATACAGCTTCGACTGAACCCGTTCCGGTCGACAGTGCCCGTTCCGCGGGTCACTCTCGACCGGAACGGGCACTCTCAGTCGAGGAAGAGGGCGCGCAGGCGCCTGGTCGTGAAGACCAGGCCGAGCAGGATCATCACCAGGTAGTAGAGCACGTGCCAGAGCATGCCCACGTCGACCTGGCCGGTGGTCAGGCCGCGCACGAGCTCGATCCCGTGCCAGAGCGGCAGCACCTGGATCACGTACTGGATCGGCTGCGGGTAGACGCTCAGCGGATAGAACGTGGCCGAGAACAGGAACATCGGCAGCAGCAGGAAGTTGATCCAGTCCATCTGCTGGAACGTCTTCATGAAGCTCGTCACCGCCATCCCCACGCTCGCGAAGCCGAACGCGATCAGCAGCACGGCCGGCAGGGCGAGCAGCGCCCACCAGGACAGGTTCAGCCCGAGCACCTGCATCACCACCATGAACCCGGTGGCGTACAGCGCCCCACGGAGCAGGGCCAGTGAGATCTCGCCGAGCGCGACATCCAGCGGGCCCAGCGAGGTGGACAGCATCCCCTCGTAGAGCTTCGCGAACTGCATCTTGAAGAACACGTTCCAGGTGGAGTCGTAGATGGCGCCGTTCATCGCCGCGACCGCCAGCAGCGCCGGCGCGATGAACGCCGCGTAGGGAACCTCCTGGCCGGACTCGGTTGTGATCGTGCCGACCAGGGCGCCCAGGCCGAGCCCCATCGAGAGCAGGTAGAAGATCGGCTCGAAGAAGCCGCTGACCACGACCAGCCAGTTCGTGCTCCGCGTCGCCTGCCAGCCCCGCAGCATGACACTGCGAGCGTTGCCGGCGTAGAGGGCGCCGAGCGGGCGGGATGCCGCGGCATCCGTTCTCAGGTCGTCGATCCCGGTCATTTGTTCAGCCTCCTCGCGGCGACCCGGCGCGCCCAGGTCCAGCCCAGGGTCAGCAGAATCGCCAGGTAGAGCACGTGCGTCACACTCAGCCAGATCGGCTCGCTCGCCCCGTAGGTCAGCACCCGGGCGAGCTCGGTGCCGTGCCAGAGCGGGGAGATCCAGCCGATCCACTGCAGCCAGACCGGCAGCACGCTGAGCGGGAAGAAGGTGCCGGAGAACAGGGTCATCGGCAGGATGATGAACCGCATCACCATGGCCAGCTGACCGGTGTCCTCGGTCAGGGTGGCCGTGTACGCCATCAGCAGGGCGCCGAAGCCGAGCCCGGTGAGCAGGGCCGCGAAGACGGCCAGGAACCCGGCCGGGGACGGCACCGCCCCGAAGACCAGCATGAACGCGTAGTAGATGCCGCAGGTGACGCTCATCCGCAGGGCCACCGAGATGACGATGCCGTTGATGATCTGCCCGGGCTGGATCGGGGCGGCGTTCATGCCGTAGAACACCGGGTTCCACTTGAAGCCGAGCATGATCGGGTAGGTGAACTCCTCGCTGGCCACGGTGATCGCCGCGCTGCAGAGCAGGGCGGGGGCGACGAAGGCCAGGTAGCTGACCCCGGCCACCGCGTCCGGGCCCAGGTTGGCGTCGACGAGGGTGGCCAGGCCGACGCCCATCGCGTAGAGGTAGATCACCGGGTTGCCGATGGCGGTCACGACCACCGTCTGGGCGTAGGAGCGCATCACCCGGAAGCGGTGCTCGGCCACATACCAGGAACCCCAGCGCCGGGCGTGCCGGGTGGCACGGATGGCCTGGTCGCCGACGGAGCCGGGCGGGGGCGTGGGCGTGCTCATTCGATCAGGGTCCGCCCGGTCAGGCGCAGGAACACGTCTTCGAGGCTGGAGCGCCGCACCAGGCTGGTGATCGGTTTCAGCCCCGCGTCGATGATGCGCACCAGCTCGGACTCGCCGTTCTCGCTGTAGATCAGGATGCGGTCGGGCAGCACCTCGAGCCGGTCGCCCATCCCGGCGAGCTGCGCGGCCACGTCGGCGTTCAGGTCCGAGCCGAACCGCACCTCGAGCACCTCCCGGGACGAATAGGTGCGGATCAGCTGCGCCGGGGCGCCCTCGGCCATGATGACGCCCTTGTCGACGACGACCAGCCGGTCGCAGAGCTGCTCCGCCTCATCCATGTAGTGGGTGGTCAGCAGCAGGGTCGTGCCCTGTTCCTTGAGCCGGAACAGCCGGTCCCAGAGGATGTGCCTGGCCTGCGGGTCGAGCCCGGTGGTGGGCTCGTCGAGCAGGAGGATGCTCGGCTCGTTGATCAGGGCCCGGGCGATGGTCAGGCGCCGCTTCATGCCGCCGGACAGGGCGTCGACCTTCGCCTTCGCCTTGTCTTCCAGCTGCGCGAACGCGAGCAGCTCGTCGGCACGGCGGGCAACCTGGGCCCGCGGGAGGCCGAAGTAGCGCCCGTAGACGAGCAGGTTCTCCCGCACCCTCAGTTCGGTGTCGAGGTTGTCGGTCTGCGGCACGACGCCCAGGCGCGAGCGGATCTCCGGGCCGTACCGGTCCGGGTCCATGCCGAGGATGCGCAGGTCGCCGCCGGTGCGGGTGGAGACGGCCCCCACCATCCGCATGGTCGTGGATTTGCCGGCGCCGTTCGGGCCGAGCAACCCGAACGACTCTCCGGGAGCGACCTCGAAGGAGATGCCGTCGACGGCGGCGAAATCCTTGTACTTCTTGACGAGATTCTGGGCAACGATGACGGGCTCTGGCACAGTTCCCCACTGTAGACCGGGCGACCGACGCCGCGCGGGATGCGGTTAAGCTCAACTGGTGAGCACCCCGAACACGAACCCCCCGTCCTCTTCGACCCGCGAGGCATCCGCCCCGCCCGCCGCCCCGCCCGCCGCCCGGCCCGCCGCCCCGGCCGCTGCCCCGGCCGCCC
>NZ_SOGM01000077.1:0-7331 GCF_004403545.1 Cryobacterium sp. TmT2-59
CCCAACCCGCCCGGGGGAAGATCTGCTCGTGCTCGAGCTGACCGGCGGAAATGATCGTCCCGGCCTTGTCGAAGATGATCGCGCGGGTACTGGTGGTGCCCTGGTCGATTGCGATGACGTGCTTGGCCATGGAATTCCTCCTAGTGGGTGGTGCGGGAAGTCGGAGCGGAAAACAGAGTTGCGGTGAAACCGGGCGGACAGCAAAAAAATGGGCCGATTCAGATGTCGAATCGGCCCACCCTTCAGCGCTAGGTGAGGATGGGGAGCAGGACCAGGGACGCCCAGCCGGCCAGCACCCCGCCGATCACCGGCCCGACGACCGGAACCCAGGAGTAGGCCC
Organism: Cryobacterium sp. TmT2-59; assembly: GCF_004403545.1. Lineage (NCBI taxonomy): Bacteria > Bacillati > Actinomycetota > Actinomycetes > Micrococcales > Microbacteriaceae > Cryobacterium > Cryobacterium sp. TmT2-59. The sequence goes on from NZ_SOGM01000077.1 coordinate 341, forward strand.
AGTCTGAGGAACCCTTGCCCTTGATCGGAAGCACGAAGTGCGCGATCCGCGGCCCAAGGTCACGGGCCGGGTTGATGGCGTAGCCGGTCGGTCCGCCGAGGGAGGTGCCGATCACGAGAACTAGCAGGGCCACCGGCAGTGCGCCGAGGGCCGCGAGGCCACCGCTTTCGCCCTGGCGGCCGCCGCCGAAGGCCAGAACCACGAACACGAGCACGAAGGTGCCGATGATCTCGGTGACCATGTTCCAGCCGTAGGAACGGATGGCCGGGCCGGTCGAGAACACGCCCAGCTTGTTGGCCGGGTTCGGCTCCGCATCGAAGTGCTGCCGGTAGGCCAGCCAGCAGAAGACCGCCCCGATGAAAGCACCCAGGAACTGGGCTGCGATGTATGTCAGGACCGAGAGGAAATTGACGGGGACGCCGGATCCGAACTCGGTGGCGCCCGACGCGACGAGGCCGAGAGTGACGGCCGGGTTCAGGTGTGCGCCGGAATTATAGGCAGCGATCACACCGACGAAGACCGCGAAGCCCCAGCCGATGGTGACCATCAGGAACCCGCCGCCGAGGCCCTTGTTCTTGGCCAGAGCGACGTTGGCGACCACGCCGGTTCCGAGGAGGACCAGCAGCGCCGTCCCCACGACCTCCGACAAAAACACAACTCCGATATTGTCCACGTTGACCTTCCTTGCCGGGCGGGAGATGCCGGAGCGATCCCATGTTGGTGTGCGGTTTGCATCACCATAGCCCGGTGCTTTCCGGAGGGGAATGGGAAGACTTTCCCGCTGATTTTGGCCCTTATCAGCCGTTGCGCCCACGCGTAGATTGAAGCGGGTAGGCGAAGTTCCTACGGCACGGCACCGCGGTCGTGCCGTCCTGTCATCCCGATCGAAGGAAGAGCCATGAAGAAACTCGTCAATGATCCAAAGAACGTGGTGGATGAGGCTGTTGCCGGGTTCGGGGCAGCCCACGCCGACCTGGTGAGCGTGCACCAGGATCCCAACTTCATCGTGCGCAAGGACGCACCGGTGGCGGGGAAGGTCGGACTGGTCAGCGGAGGAGGCAGCGGTCACGAACCGATGCACGGTGGTTTCGTTGGATTCGGAATGCTCGACGCCGCTGTTCCCGGCGCCGTGTTCACATCCCCGACACCGGACCCCATCCTCGCCGCGACGAAGGCCGTTGACGGGGGAGCGGGAGTGCTTCACATCGTCAAGAACTACACCGGCGACGTCCTCAACTTCGAGACGGCGGCCGATTTGGCCGCCGCGGACGGCATCGAGGTGCGCTCGGTGCTCGTCAACGACGACGTCGCGGTGAAGGACTCCCTCTATACGGCCGGCCGACGCGGCGTCGCCGGAACGGTGCTGGTCGAGAAGATTGCCGGGGCGGCCGCAGACCGGGGGGACAACCTGGATGCGGTGGCGACGGTGGCGGAGAAGGTCATCGCGCGGGTGCGGTCGATGGGGGTGGCTCTGACGCCGTGCGTCGTGCCGCATGCCGGCGAACCGAGCTTCACCCTGGCTGAGGACGAGATCGAGATCGGAATCGGCATCCACGGTGAGCCGGGACGGGAACGAATCAAGCTTGAACCCGCTGATGCCATCGTCGACCGGCTGCTCGGCCCCATCCTCGACGACATCCCCTTCGTAAGCGGCGACGAGGTTCTCCTCATGGTCAACGGCATGGGCGGGACGCCGCAGATCGAGCTCTACATCGTCTTCCGGCACGCCGCCGAGGTCCTTGCGGCGAAGGGCCTCACGGTCACTCGGACCCTGGTCGGGAATTTCACGACCTCACTCGAAATGCAGGGCATGTCGATCACGGTACTGAAACTGGACCAGGAATTGACCACCCTGTGGGATGCGCCGGTCCAGACGGCGGCGCTACGGTGGGGACGGTAGAGGGAGATCGAATGAACTTGGGTGCCACCTGGGCGAAGGCCTGGATCAGGACCAGCGCGGATGTCATGAGCGAACACCGGGTGGAGCTGATCAACCTGGACCGCGAGATCGGCGACGGTGACCACGGCGAGAACATGGACAGGGGTTTTCAAGCGGTGCTCGGGAAGCTCGACGATCTACCGGCGGATGCCGCCCCCGGGGACGTTTTCAAGCTCGTCGCGACCACACTGATCTCCACGGTGGGTGGCGCCGCCGGTCCGCTGTACGGCACGGCGTTCCTGAAGGCCGCCGTGGCCGTGGCCGGTGCGCTCGAGCTTGACGGCGCCGCGCTGGTGGCGCTGCTCACGGCCGCCAGGGACGGCATCGTCCTGCGCGGCAAGGCGGAATTAGGAGACAAGACCATGGTTGACGCCTGGACTCCGGCCGTCGACGCGGCCGCCGCCGCCCACGAGGCAGGGGCCAACGATCTGGACATCCTGATTGCGGCAGCGAACGCCGCGGAGGCGGGAGCGGTCGCGACGGAACCCTGGGTGGCGCGTAAGGGCCGGGCGAGCTACCTGGGGGAGAGGGCCATCGGCCATCGAGATCCCGGCGCCCAGTCGTCGGCCCTGCTGCTGCGTGCGGCCGCAGACACGGCGGCGGCGTGAAAGTGGACGCTAGGAAAGGTCGGGTCGGCCTGGTCTTCGTCTCGCACAGCGCCAAAATCGCGGAAGGTTTGGTGGATCTGGCGCGCCAAATGGCGCCGAACACCGCCCTCATCCCGGCGGGGGGAACCGACGAAGGCGATATCGGGACGAGTTTCGAGAAAGTGGCCACCGGCATCGTGCAGGCGGATGCGGGTGCCGGCGTCGCACTGCTCTGCGATCTGGGCTCCGCCATTCTTACCGCAGAGACGGCGCTCGACTTCCTGGCCGAAGACGTGCGAGCGCGCGTGCGCATCGTTGACGCGCCCCTGGTCGAAGGCGGCGTCGCAGCCGCCGTGGCAGCCGAGGTCGGGGGAGATCTCGATGCCGTGGAGAAGGCCGCCCGCTCGGCCGTTCACCTATCGCCGGCCGTGGAGGCAGCACCTCCCGTTGCTCCTGTTGTCACCCGCAGGGTGACACTCGTCAACAGGGACGGCCTGCACGCTCGGCCCGCCGCCGACTTCGTCAAGCTGGCCAGCACCCTCAACGCACGCGTGACGGTGAACGGCAAGGATGCGTCCAGTCTGCTGGCCATCATGGGCCTGGGCCTGATCCGGGGCATGACCGCCGAGATCTCGTCCTCCGACGAGCACGGAGCGGAAGCGGTCGAGGCCCTGGCCAATCTGCTGGAATCAGGATTCGGCGAGGAATAGGGGACGGCGTTCCCGAGCACGCGCGCCCCCTTCAGTAGGATGGGGAGCTGTGGGCATGACCGGCACCGGTCCCGTGTCGACAGGGTCGCGAAGCTCGGTTTCCGGCCTGCATCCTCTCGCGATTCGAAGGCCGGCACCTTGAGTTCTTCCCCCGACCGTGGTCTGTCAGCGTGACCCATCAATGGCCGGCGCGCGCGCGAATGTCGGTCGCGTCCGAATTCGGACTGCGGGCGACATTCCCTGACCATCCGACAACCGCCGCCGCACGCAGCGAGGTGAAAAGGCTCCTGGCTCGGGCATTCTCCGCCACATCCCAGGCCTCCCTGATCACCGATGCCCGGCAGCGGATCCTTCACGTCAGCGGATCCTTCACCGCCATCACGGGCTATGACGAAGCCGAACTCCTGGGCCAGGACTGCCGTATTCTGCAGGGGCCCGGATCCGACCCCGGCGTCACGGCAGCAATCCGGCGGGCACTCAGTTATGGGGAATCGTATGAGGGAGATATCCTCAACTACCGAAAAGACGGTTCCCCGTTCTGGAACAGCCTGAGCATCAGGCCGCTGCGCGACGAGGCAGGAACGATCACCCACTTCGTCAGCGTCCAGCGTGACGTCACCGCGCGAATGGCACACCAGGAGCAATTGCGGTTCCAGGCCGGGCACGACCCGGTGACCGGCCTGCCGAACCGCCGGGCACTGGATCAGCACCTGTCCTCCCGTCGCCCCGCCGAGGGCGCAGTGCTGGCCATGATCGACGTCGTCGCGCTCCGCTCGATCAACAGCACCTTCGGGTACGAGGCGGGCGACAGTCTGCTCAAACAACTCGGACGCCGGATGCGGGAGCTGCTGGCGGACGGTGACTTCCTGGCGTGCCTCGGCGGCGATCTGTTCGCCGTCGTCCTCGAGAACATCGACGGAGGAACCCGGTTGGAGGATGAGCTGGCGCGCCTGCACGAGGCTGTGCAAACGCCCTTCTCGTTCACGGACCTGGACCAGGACTGCACCATCGATCTGAGCATGGGATTGGCCCGCATCACGGGTGACGGCACGACCGGTTTCCTTTTTCATCAAGCGGATGCTGCGCTCCGCCGGGCCAGGGAGGGCCGCCCCGCGGGCCCGTGGTGGACGCTGGCGCCGGACGTTCCCGAGGAAGCGGTGGATCGGGACGTCGACGGCGTGGGGGACCTGCCGGACGTGGGGGACCTGTCTACCGGCAGGTCCGATCGGGAGCAGTTGTTCGCCGGGGGACTGTCCATGTTCATGCAGCCCGTGCTGGATCTGCGAACCGGCCGACTCAGTCGAGTCGAAGCCCTGGCCCGGCTGACCCTCTCGGACGGCACGGTGATTCCACCGGCCCGGTTCCTTCCCGCCCTGGATGATGCCGACCTCGACGAGTTGTTCCGGCGGGGCCTGAACGAGGCACTCCGCTGCCTCGCTCGCTGGGACGACGGGGGCCTGTCGACCAGTGTCTCAGTGAATATCTCCCCGTCGACGCTTCGGAACCCGGATTGTCCGCGGTGGGTCAGCAATGCGATGCGGCGCCACGGCATCGCGCCGGACCGGCTCGGTCTGGAATTGCTGGAGACGCTGGCGGTCGAATCGGAGGTGCAGATCGAGGCGATCGATCGTCTCCTCCGTCTAGGAGTGGGGCTCGCCCTGGACGATCTGGGCTCGGGGTACAGCAGCCTGCAGCGACTGTTCGCGCTGCCCTTCGACACGATCAAACTCGACCGCGGTCTACTCGTCGAGATCCGGTCCAGACCGGTGGAGACGTTGAGCCTGGTCTCGGCCCTGACCCAAATGGGTCGTGACTTCGGCGTCAGCGTGGTGATCGAAGGACTCGAGGACGCCGGGATGGCCGAGGCAGCGAGCGTCCTGGGAGTTCCACTGGGGCAGGGATACTTCTTCGCCCGTCCGATGCCGGCGGATGAGGTGCCCGGATGGGTGGCCGGGTTCACCTTCCCGCTTCGTGCCGACGCGGTACAGAGCGCCCTCGGGGCCCTTGCGTACCACTGGCAGTTTCTGCGCTGGGCCTCGCCCCACCCGACTGTGCTCGCCGGCTGTCCTCTGACCGACTTCATCTCGCTCCATTCGACGACAGCCGCGGCCGCACGCTGGCACGCGCACCAGCATGGCCAGGCTCCCGATCCGGTGTACGGACAGATGCTGGCGGATTGGCTGGTCGACCTCGTCCGGGATGGCCCCCTGGGCGAGTAGCTGGAGGAGCTACGGGAGCAGGTTGTCCAGGATTCGTCCCGAGTATTCCTGGGCGAACACCGCGGCCAGGAACGTGATCGTCGGGATGAACAACGATCCCACCGCATGGCTCAGCGCCTGCCTCCGTTTCGGACTGGTGGGGGAGTCGCGGATCAGGTCGTGCACGGCGATCAGCTGCCGGACCCGTTCCAGAGCAGTCGCGGGGAGCTCGCTGAGCACCGCGCCGAAAGACTCGATCCGGAACTGCAGAAGTGCCAGGTTGTTATCCACACCGCGGCGGATGATCTTCCGAACAGCGGAACGCGAACTGACGATGGAGACCAGCGTCGCGACATAACCGGTCACGATGAGAGCGAACGCGATGGGCAGAAGCAACGGTGATGTCACCGACAGCAGAACTCCAACCAGAACCAGGTAGGCGGTGACTCCCAGTCCGCGGGCGAAATCCACCCTCGCCAGAGCACGGAGCTGCTCCTGGACGGCCATCGAGTCCGCTGGGCTGGGCCAGAATAGACGATGATCGAAACGAGCCTGCAAACTTATCACGGGCCAGGGGATCACGCTGGCGAACATCATTTCGCCGGCGTAGTAAAAAATGATCATCAGGAGCGCGGTGCTTCCGATCTGAAGCCGGCTGAGGGGGACCGGGGCGACCAGACCGGCGAGCAGGACGACGAACACCGTCAGTGCCGACGCGGCCAGCGTGCTCACCCGCGGCCGGTACCAGCGGCGGCAGAATGTCAGCACTTGTCGCAGATCGCAGATCGCAGTCGCGCGCGATCGTGTGCAGCACGGCGTTCAGGCTCCGTGTCGGTTCGGCCCATCCGGCCACGGTCCATCCGTCGAGAAGTCCCATCGCGAGGGCGATCAGTGCCCAGCGCATGACCGGAGCCTCCGCCCATTGGCCGGCAAAGGCGGTCAGGACCAGCGGGATCCCCAGTGCGACCGAGGCGCTGAAGGCCGCCGTCAGGATGGCGCCCCGGCTGCTCAGCAGTGAGATCCCACGTCGCTTCAGAATCAGGTCGGCCAGCCGGGGCATCACAAACTCTGTGGTCGGCGATTGGTGGTGGGCGACGTACTCCGAAAACAGTCGTTCGAAGGACTCGGCTCTCCGGTCGGGTCGCTGGTCGGTCACGGATCCTCACCTTTCAACGCTGCGTTCCCGAAGTTGGCGTGGCGCGTGGCGCGTGGCGCGTGGCGTCACACTACAGCCGCGTCCGGGGGTCCAATAGTGGCGCAGTATCCGCAAGCGGGAACTGGACTTATCCGAAAGAGTCCTAATCCTTCACGGAGCTGAGCCTGGGTGAGGTCTGCAGCTGTGATGATTTGAGGTTGATGTAGTCGGCGTGTGGCGCTCCGGCGGCGGCGGAGTGCTGGTGGATTATCTTGCTGCTGTAGCCGAGCGAGTTGGCTAAGGCGGTGGGATTGATTGACCTGCCGCGGAGTTCTCGGACAGTGGGCCCTCTTAAAATGAGGGACTACTGAAAGTAGAGATCAGCATGACCGCATCACGTCGGAAATTTACCCAGGAGTTCA
>NZ_SOGM01000090.1:0-7652 GCF_004403545.1 Cryobacterium sp. TmT2-59
CGGGCGCCGCGCACGGCCCGCAACGCCCGCCTGCTGGCCCGCGCCCAGGCCCTGCAGGAGCGGGCCGCGCTGCTGCAGCCGGCGCCGTCGGCCGCCACACTCGCCCTGATCGACGCCAAGCTGGCGCACGAACGCCGGCGCAGCACCCTCCCGGCCCTGCGTCCGGCCCGGCTGGCGCCCGTGCTCGCGGGCTGGCGCGCCGGCGACTACGTCCGGTTCGGGCTCGGCCTGCAGGACGTGCTGCGCGACCTGGCCCAGCCGGTCTGAGCTGCCGCTGCCGCTGCCGCTGCCGCTGCCGCTGCGGCTGCGGCTGCTGCGGCGGCGGTCGCGGTCTCGGCTGCCGTTTTCCGGGCGCGCGGCCCGCTACTCGTGGTAGCGGTGCGGGCTGGGCTGCAGCAGGCTGCGCCAGCTCTTGCCCTGCGCGGCCTTGACCGCGCAGATCAGCAGGAGCAGCCAGCCGAACTCGACCAGCACGGTGCTCTCCGCCGCCGAGGTGACCAGTAGCAGCACCAGGATCAGCGGCGACCACACGTAGACCACCGGGCGCTTGTCCGAGGCGAGCAGCCAGGACCGCCAGAACGCGAGCCCGACCAGGGCGAGGAAGGCGAGCAGGCCGACCAGCCCGACCTGGAAGTAGACGTCGAGGAAGGCGTTCAGCCCGGAGGTGTGCTCCCGCCCGGTCACGAAGTCCAGCCAGCCGTACGGGGTCACCTGGGCCGGCCAGAGCCCGGCCCAGCCCCATCCCTCCAACGGATGCAGCCGGCCCAGACGCCACATTTCGCTCCACAGCGTCGACCGCACCTCGAATTCGCTGCCCGCGTTCAGCAGTTCGGTGATGCGCGCCCGGGCGATGAACCCCGCGATGCCGGCGACCGCGGAGGTGATGAGCAGCCCGATCTGCAGGATCCACCGGCCCTCGGCCGGCGTGTGGCGCAGCCAGTACAGGGCCAGCGCCGCGACCCCCACGAAGAGCGCGACGACCAGCATGACGGGGGAGCGGGTGAGCAGCAGGGCGAAGCCGGCGAGGGCGATCGAGCCGACGCCGATTGACCGGGGGACCGACCGGGACCGCAGCTCGACCACGAAGGTGACCCCGGCGATCAGCGAGACGAGCCCGAACAGGTTGCGGGAGCCGAAGAGGCCCTGCACCGGCCCCAGGGTGGCGATATTGCCCTGGATGCCGAGGAAGGCGATGGGCAGGTCGAGCAGGAGCCCGGACAGCACCTCCAGCGCCAGGGACGCCACGAGCAGAAAGCGCAGCACGTCCCCGGTGGCGCGCACGATCTGGATGGTGTCGCGGGCCAGGGCGATGTAGACGGCCAGGAACGTGAAGGCCAGCTGGTAGAGCACGGCGCTGAGGGTCTCGAACGGGTAGCCCGTCCAGAGCAACGACAGGGCGCACCAGCCCACGAAGACCATGATCGAGATCGGCAGCAGCCCGTGCCAGTCGATGCTGGCCCAGCGGGCGCTGAGCGAGAACGCCGCCAGTGCCACCAGACCGACCAGCACGCCCAGCAGGCCGGGCCAGCCGATCAGGCTGCGCACGGCGTGGGTGCCGAACGCGAAGCCGAGGATGAGCACGGTCAGTGCGGCCGCGAACTTCGGTGACGCGAACAGGCGCGTAAACGGGGCCGGAGCGGCGGGTCGGTTCGCGCGGTAGGTCATGGCTGTTCCACGCTACCGCTCACGGCAGCGTCTGAACGGATGACTGGGCTCTCTTGGTCGTCACGGCGAGCACCACCAGAAGAACCCAGCCGGACTCGATCAGCATCCGGCTCTCGGCGACGCTCTGCGCGAGGAGAGCGGTCAGCAGCAGCAGCGGCAGCAGCGAGGAGACCGTGTACGGCGCAGTGTCGGCAACGGTGCGGCGCGGCCGGTCGACGGCGAGGAGCCAGGACCGCCACAGCGTCGACAGCACCAGGGCGATGAAGATGATCAGGCCGAGGATACCCAGTTGCAGCCAGACGTCGAGCCAGGCGTTGTGGGCCTGCAGGTAGACGACGCCCCGGCGCACCGCGAGACCCTTGAACGGCTCGGCCCACGGCGCCCAGTAGCTCACCCAGCCCCAGCCCTGCACCGGGCGCTGACCGGCCAGGTCGATCACGCTCCGCCAGATGTCCAGGCGGCCGGTGAGGTCCGCGCTCTTGCCCAGCAGCGGCAGGATCCGGGGGGCGAGGGCGGCCAACGCCGCGGACACGGCGACGACGGATGCCGCGGCCGTCAGGTAGACGACGCCTCTCCGGTCCGGGCCGCGGCGACGGGCCAAGAGCGCGAGGCCGAGCACCACGGCCACGACGACGGCGGCGAAGCTGACGGTCGCGGACCGGGTCAGCACCAGGATCAGCACGGCGAGGGACAGCCAGGCCACGCCCCAGCCGCGGCGCACGGTTCCGGCCGCCAGCTGCAGGGCGAAGACGATCACGGCGAGGAGGGCCAGGAAGCCGAGCAGGTTGCGGTTGGCGACGATGCCCTCGATCGGCCCGCCGTGGAAGAGGAGCCCGCGTGACCAGTAGAAGGCCTGCGGCACAGTGTCGGTGCCGTAGTCGACCCAGAACGGGAGCACGGGCTGCCGCACGAAGAGCCCGACGGTCACCTCGAAGACCAGGGACAGCCCGAGCGCCCAGCGCAGGGCCGCGCCGAGGGCGCGCAGAAGTTCGGTCCAGGTCAGGCAGAGGGCGAGGAAGAGTGCGGCGAAGGTGGTCACCCACTGCAGTGTGATGCCGATCAGGGACGCGCCCAGGTAGTTCGTCCAGACCAGCGACAGGGTGGCCAGCCCGAGAAACGCGATCAGCGACTTCGGGAACCGGGGCCACATCCAGTCCGGCTTCAGGCGGACGAGGCCGATGAGGATGCCGGCGCCGATGATCAGAACGATCGCGCCGTAGCCCCACCAGCCGAGCAGGCTGCGCCAGAATTGCCCGGCCAGAACGGAGAAGAACACGAGGGTCGCGAAGGTGCGAACGACGAAACGGCTCTGGACAGAGGGCATGACACTAAGGGTAGTGGCGAGGCGGGGTCACTTTTCGTCACTTTTAATACCCCGGGGGGTATACTTATCCCGGAGGCACTTGTGAAAACACTCATTGTTGGCGGAGTTGCAGGCGGTATGTCGGCGGCTACGCGATTGCGGCGGCTGGACGAGACGGGTGAAATCATTGTATTCGAACGCGGGCACTATGTGTCATTCGCGAACTGCGGTTTGCCGTATTACGTCGGCGGCGTGATCCAGGACCGCCAGAACCTGCTGCTCCAGACCCCCGCCTCGCTGGCCGCCCGGTTCAACCTGGACGTGCGCGTCGACCACGAGGTGACCGGCATCGACCGCGACGCGAAGACCGTCTCCGTGCGCCACACCCAGACCGGCGTCGAAACCGTGGAGGCCTACGACCGGCTCATCCTCGCGGCCGGCGCGACCGCCCGCACGGGGATCACCCCGGCCGGGCTCGCCACACGCACCCTGCGCACGGTCGACGACGTCGACCACATCGACGCCCTGCTCCGCGACATCACCGGCCCGGCATCCGCCGTGGTGATCGGTGCGGGCTTCATCGGCCTCGAGGCCGTCGAGAACCTCGTGCACCGCGGAGTCGCCGTGACCCTGGTGGAGTTCGGCGCCCAGGTCTTCGGCCCCCTCGACGTCGAAATGGCCGCGCCGGTGCTCGACGAGCTGCGCGCCCGCGGCGTCGACGTGCGGCTGCACAGCACGGTCGTGGCCGCCGCGAACGGGGGAGTCGAGCTCAGCGACGGCACCATCGTGCCCGCCGACCTCGTGATCGACTCCGTCGGTGTCGTCCCCGACACCTCCCTCGCCTCCCGGGCCGGGCTCACCATCGGCGCCAGCGGCGGAATCGAGGTCGACGACACCCAGCAGACGAACGACCCCTCGATCTGGGCCGTCGGCGACGGGGTCGAGAAGATCGACGCCATCAGCGGCCAGGGCACCCTGATCACCATGGCCGGGCTCGCGAACCGGCACGGCCGGGCGACCGCCGACAGCATCGCCGGAACGCCGGAGCCGGCGTCGCCGGCCCTCGGCACCGCCATCGTCGGCGTCTTCGGCCTCACGGCGGCCATGGTCGGCTGGAGCGAGAAACGCCTCGTCGCCCAGGGCCGCGCGCACCGGGTCGTGCACACCCACCCGGCCTCGCACGCCACCTATTACCCGGGTGCCGAGACCATGTCGATGAAGCTCCTGGTGGACCCGGAGTCGGATGCCATCCTGGGCGCCCAGATCATCGGCGGCAGCGGCGTCGACAAGCGCATCGACATCCTGGCGACGGCGATGACGGGCGGGCTGACGGCATCCGCCCTGACCCGCCTCGAACTCGCCTACGCGCCGCAGTACGGCTCGGCGAAGGACCCGATCAACCAGCTCGGCTACGTCGCCGCGAACCTCGCCGCCGGAACGACCCGCAATCTGCAGTGGCACGAGCTGGAGGCCGCCCAGGCGGCCGGCGCCACCCTGGTGGACGTGCGTACGGCCGGCGAATTCGCCGCCGGCAGCATCCCGGGCGCCGTCAACGTGCCCCTGGACGAGCTGCGCGAGCGCCTCGGCGAACTGCCCGCCGGAACCCTGGTCGTGCACTGCCAGGTGGGGCAGCGCGGACACACCGCGGCCCGCATCCTCAGCCAGAACGGCCGGGACGTGCTGAACCTCGACGGCGGCTACCGCACCTGGACGGCCGGCGTCTCCACCCTCACCCCCGCCACCTTCGCCCGAAAGGCCTGATCATGGAACCCGACCAGAACCAGAAGAAGATCGTCAACCGGCTGCGCCGGGCCCAGGGCCAGCTCGGGGCGGTCATCACCGCGGTCGAGGCCGGCGGCAGCTGCAAGGACGTCGTCACCCAGCTCGCCGCCGTATCGAGCGCGCTCGACCGGGCCGGGTTCGTGATCGTGTCGACGGCGATGCGGGAATGCCTCGACAACCCGGATGGGCAGAACTCCCTCACGGTCGACGAGCTGGAGAAGCTCTTCCTCACCCTCTCCTAACCAATTCGACGGAGATTCTTCTGTAAAAGTCCAATTTCGGGCCGTTAGGGTCCGATTTCGGCAAAATCTCCGTCGAATTCGTTCAGGGCGCGGGCGGGAGAGCGGCTCGGGCGGGAGAGGGGCGTGCGGGCTCCCGCCCTCCCGCTCTGCTAGACGAAGGCCGCCTGGCCGGTGATGCTGCGCCCGACGATCAGCGTGTTCATCTCCCTGGTGCCCTCGTACGAGTACACGGCCTCGGCGTCGGCGAAGAAGCGGGCCACGTCATAGTCGAGGACGATGCCGTTCCCGCCGAAGAGTTCGCGGCACCAGGCGACCGTTTCGCGCATCCGTGCCGTCGTGTACAGCTTCGCCAGGGCGGCGTGCTCGTCGCGCTGGCTGCCCTCGTCGAGCATCTGCGACACCCGCACCACCATGCCCAGGCTGGCGGTGATGTTGCCGAGCGACTTCACCAGCAGGTCCTGCACGAGCTGGTGCCCGCCGATCTCCTTGCCGAACTGCACGCGCTCTTTCGCGTAGGCGACCGCGGCCTCGTAGGCGCCGATCGAGGTGCCGACGGCGGCCCAGGCCACCTCGGCCCGGGTCAGGCGCAGCACCTTGGCGGTGTCCCGGAACGAGTTCGCGTTCTGCAGCCGGTTGCGCTCGGGCACGACCACGTTCTCCAGCACGATGTCCGCGTTCTGCACTGCGCGCAGGCTGATCTTGCCGTCGATCTTCGTCGCCGAGTACCCGGCCGTGTCGGTGGGCACGAGGAAGCCCTTCACCATGCCGTCGGCGGTGTCCTTCGCCCAGATGATGGTGATGTCGGAGAAGGTGGCGTTGCCGATCCAGCGCTTCTCCCCGTTGAGCAGCCAGGTGTCGCCGGTTCGGGTCGCCGTGGTGCGCAGCCCCTGGGCCGCGTCGGAGCCGGAGAACGGCTCGGTCAGGCCGAAGGCGCCGACGATCTCGCCCGAAGCCAGCCGCGGCAGCCACTCGTCGCGCTGCTCCTGAGATCCCGTCGCCGCGATCGTGCCGCAGGCCAGCCCGTTCTGCACACCGACGAAGGTGGCGACGGATGCGTCCACCCGGGCGACCTCCAGGGCGACGAAACCGCGGAACACGGCCGAGTTCTCGAACGGGCGGGTCTCGGGCCAGCCGAACGAGTAGGCCCCGAGCTGCGCCAGCGGGCGGATGACCTCGGCCGGGAATTCGGCGCGCTCCCAGCATCCGTTCACGATCGGCCGCACGTCGGACTCGAGGTAGGCGCGCAGATTGGTCAGCGCGGTTTTCTCCTGATCGGTGAGCAGATTCTCGTAGCCGAAGAAGTCGCTGGGAAGTAGCTCGAAGTTCATTTGGTGCTCCATTGCAGAGGGCGACGGCCTCGCTTGCGGCGGTCGGCGAATTCTCGCCAGCCTAGGTGGGCCCCTGGCCTGGCCGAAAGCCCTTGGTAGTTTGGTCTAAACCGAACAGTGCAGGAGCCAACCATGTTTGTGGGCATCACCAATTCGCCGCGGTACTACGCCTGGGGATCGACCACCGCCATCTCCGGACTGCTCGGCTACGCTCCGTCGGGTAAACCGGAGGCCGAGCTCTGGCTGGGCGCGCATCCCGGGTCGCCCTCGCTGATCGTCGACCCGGCCCAGGTCGGCGGGCACCGCACGCTGCTGGACTGGATCACGGCGTCCCCCGAGGTCGCCCTCGGCGCAGCGGCGGCCGCGCACGCGAACGGTTCGCCCGCCGGGTCGGCTCCGCCGCGGCTGCCGTTCCTGCTGAAGGTGCTCGCCGCGCAGAGTCCCCTCTCGCTGCAGGCGCACCCGACCAGTGAGCGTGCGCGCAGCGGCTTCGCCCTGGAGAACGCAGCCGGTATCCCGCAGACCGCGGCCGACCGCAACTACCGCGACCCGTTCCACAAGCCCGAGGTGATCTTCGCCCTGAGCGACACCTTCGAGGCGCTCTGCGGTTTTCGCGAGCTGACTGAGATCCGGCGCATCCTCGGCGAACTCCGGGCGCTCGACGTGGCCTCGGACGACCCGCAGCCCGGCGCCCTCGACGCCCTCGAACGCCACCTGCTCGGACCGGACGCGCTGCGCGACTGCGTCGACTGGCTGCTGCGTGACGGCCGCGGCGGAGACTCCGGCGAGGTGGCCTGGCTGGTCGAACGCGTCGTGCTGCTCGCCGACAGCGCCACGTACCTGGCCGAGGGCGGCGCCATCATCGAGTTCCCGCTCGAGTTCGCCACCGTGCGGGACCTCGCCCGCGCTTACCCGGGAGACCCCGGCATCGTGATCTCCCTGCTGACCAACCGGGTCTCGCTCAAGCGCGGCGAGGTGCTGTATTTGCCGGCCGGCAACATCCACGCCTACCTGTCCGGTCTCGGCGTGGAGTTGATGGCGGCGTCGGACAATGTGCTCCGCGGCGGGCTCAGCCCCAAGCACATCGACGTCGACGAACTGCTCGAGGTGCTCGACTTCACCCCCCTGCCGGTGCCGTATCTGCCGCCGGTATCGACCTCTCCCGGCGTGGACGAGTTCCGGCCGGACGTCGACGACTTCGAACTCGTCCACATCGCGGCCGAGCCGGCTGCGGGTGCGGGCGCTGCTGCCCTTGCTGCGGGGGCTGCTGCGGGCGGTGCGGCGGGCGGTGTGGCTGGCGCTGCGGCTGGCGCTGCGGCGGGCGCGGCGGGC
>NZ_SOGM01000095.1:0-8108 GCF_004403545.1 Cryobacterium sp. TmT2-59
TTCTTTCCTTGACAGTCAGAAACCTAGACAGGAAGCGGCGTGCGGCCGTTAAGGCGCTCCGAAAGACCCACAGATGCAGCAGGAGAGCCAAAATCTCCGTCGAATTGGTTAGGGGTAGGGGTAGGGGTAGGGGCAGGGGCGGCGGGAAGAGGGGTCAGTGGCCGGGGACGGCGGCGAAGGTGGCCAGCAGGCGCTGCAGGGAGTCCAGGCGGGCCTTGCCGGTCTCGCCCAGCTTGCCAGCCGCGACGGCCTCGTTGATGGCGCAGTCGGGCGAGTTGGGCAGGTGGGTGCAGCCGCGCGGGCACTTGAGCGCGATCTGGGCGAGGTCGGTGAACGCCTTCAGGATGTTGTCGGTGTTGATGTGGCCGAGCCCGAAGGAGCGCACGCCCGGCGTGTCGATGACCCAGCCGCGGCCGGCATCCGTCTCCAGTCGCAGCGAGATGGTCGAGGAGGAGGTGTGCCGGCCCCGGCCGGTCACCGTGTTCACGACGCCCACGGCGCGATGCGCGTCGGGGACGAGCGCGTTCACGAGGGTGGACTTGCCGACGCCGGAGTGACCGACGAAGACGGTGTCGTGCCCGGCCAGGGCGGCCGAGATCTCCGCGAGCGGCATGGCGTCGTCGCGGCTCTCGAAGACGGGCAGGTCGAGGCCCGCAAAGTTGCTGAGGAACACGGCGGGGTCGGCCAGGTCGGTTTTCGTGATGCAGAGGATCGGGGACACGCCCGCGTCGTACGCGGCGACGAGGTACCGGTCGACGAGGCGGATGCGCGGCTCCGGGTTGGCCGCGGCCACCACGATCAGCATCTGGTCGGCGTTGGCGACGATCACGCGCTCGACGGCATCCGTGTCGTCGGCGCTGCGCCGGAGCAGCGTCACCCGCGGCACGATCCGCACGATCCGGGACAGGCTGCCCGCCGCCCCGCTGGTGTCGCCGACGATGTCGACGCGGTCGCCGGTGACCACGGCCTGCTTGCGCAGCTCGCTCGCGCGGGCGGCGGTCACCCGGCGCTCGGCGGGCAGGTTCTCGTCGAGCATGACCGTGTAGCGTCCGCGGTCCACGGAGAGGATGCGGCCGGTCAGCGCGTTCTCGTGGTCCGGCCGGGTCTTGGTGCGGGGTTTGCTGCCCTTGCGGTTCGGGCGCACGCGCACGCTGGACTCGTCGAATTCCGGTTCGTCATCGTCGGCGCTCTCCCACCAGGTCACGACGTGGCCCCGGAGGCGAGCGTCTGCCAGAGGTCCGCGAACTGGGGGAGCGTCTTGGCCGTCGTGCCGATGTTCTCGATCTCCACCCCGGGAACAGCCAGGCCGATCACGGCACCCGCCGTGGCCATCCGGTGGTCGTCGTAGGTGCGCCACGGGCCGCCGTGCAGGGGGCGTGGATCGATCTGAAGCCCGTCGGGCAGTTCGGTCACGGCACCGCCGAGTCCGTTAATCTCCGCGGCCAGGGCGGCCAGGCGGTCGGTCTCGTGATGACGGATGTGGCCGATCCCGGTGATCGTGCTCGGCGAATCCGCCAGGGCGGCCAGGGCCACCAGCGCGGGGGCCAGCTCCCCGCCGGTCGACAGGTCGAGCTGCACGCCCCGGAGGCGCTCGCCGGCCGTGACGGTGAGGCGGTCCCCGCTGCGGCTGACCGTGGCGCCGAACAGGGGCAGCAGCTCGGCCAGGTCGGCGCCGACCTGGGTGGTGGACTCTGGCCAGCCGGTGATGGTGACGCTGCCCCCGGCGACCAGGGCCGCGGCCAGGAACGGGGCCGCGTTGGAGAGGTCAGGCTCGATGTCGATCTCGGCGCCGGCGATCGGGGCGGGTGCCACGATCCACTCGCCCACGGCGGGGCTGCCGACGGTGACCCCGCGCCGGGCCAGGGTGGCGATGGTCATCTCGATGTGCGGCATGCTCGGCAGGCGTTCGCCCGCGTGCCGGAGGTGGAGGCCCCGCTCGAAGCGCGGGGCGGCCAGGAGCAGGCCGGAGACGAACTGGCTGGACGTGGACGCGTCGATGGTGATCTCGCCGCCGTCGAGGCTGCCGGTGCCGTGGACGGTGAAGGGCAGCGCGCCGCGGCCATCGTCGTTGATGTCCGCGCCGAGGGCGCGCAGGGACGAGATCGTGGTCTTCATCGGCCGCAGGCGCGCGCCCGCGTCACCGTCGAAGGTGGTCGGGCCGAGGGCGAGCGCCGCGACCGGCGGCAGGAAGCGCATCACGGTGCCGGCCAGGCCGCAGTCGATGGTCGTCGACCCGAACAGTTCGCCCGGGGTGATCCGCAGGTCGGGGCCGAACTCGCCCTCCCCTGGCACCTCCTCCACGGTCGTGCCGAGCTGGCGCAGGGCGGCCACCATCAGGTCGCTGTCCCGCGAGTGCAGGGGGGAGCGCAGCACAGACGGATGCCCGGCGAGGGCACTGAGGACGAGCTCCCGGTTGGTGAGTGATTTGGACCCCGGCAGGGACACCGTTGCCGAGAGCGGCCCGGTGGCCGTGGGCGCGGGCCAGCGGGCATCCGTCTGCTCCGGCGACGAGTCGCCGTACGGATCGAACTCAGGCTTGGAATATCTCGAGATCAACATCGGTTATCAGGATAGTCGGTGACGAAAGGTTGAGGGAGGTACACGTGACGTTGTCCATGGTGCTGGAGCGACCCGGGCCCGATCTCGACGAGCGCTTAGGATTGTCGGTGATGACAACCGACGCGATCGAAATGCGAGACCTGTTCGAAGAGCAGGCACTGCCCTTTATCGACCAGCTGTACGCCGCGGCCATGCGCATGACACGCAATCCCTCGGACGCGCAGGACCTGGTGCAGGACACCTTCGTGAAGGCCTTCGCCGCCTTCGCCCAGTTCGAACAGGGCACCAACCTGAAGGCGTGGTTATACCGGATCCTGACCAACACCTTCATCAACACCTACCGCAAGAAGCAGCGCGAGCCGTTCCAGGGGACCATCGACGACCTCGAGGACTGGCAGCTCGGCGGCGCGGAGTCGCGCACGGCCATGTCGAACCGGTCGGCCGAGGCCGAGGCCATCGACCACCTCCCGGACAGCGCCGTCAAGGACGCGCTGCAGTCCATCCCGGAAGACTTCCGGCTGGCCGTCTACTTCGCCGACGTCGAGGGATTCTCGTACCAGGAGATCGCCGAAATCATGAAAACACCCATTGGCACCGTGATGAGCCGCCTGCATCGTGGCCGACGACTCCTTCGCGACCTGCTGGCCGGCTACGCCCAGGAGCGCGGGCTGGGCACTGCGGGGACGGGCCAGACTCACAACAGGAGCACACCAGCATGACCGACTGTGGATGCGAGAAGGCCAAGGCCGAACTCGAGGAATACCTGCACAACGAACTCTGCGGAGCGGACGCCTCCGACATCCGGGAACACCTCGCGCACTGCGCGGACTGCAACGACGAGCACCTGGTCGGCCGTACGCTGACCGAGGCCGTGCAGCGCGCCTGCCGCGAGATGGCCCCCGAGGACCTGCGCGACCAGGTGCTGCTGAAACTGCGCACCATCCAGTCCGGGCACTGAGCCCGGACCGATCCCGGGCTGACCCCGGGACCCGAGTCGGCGGTCAGTCGACGTTCTGCTGGTCGACCGAGGGCCGATCGACGGAGCCGAGCACGAACACGGCGCCGGTCGGGTCCGCGACCCGGGCGAAAGTGCCGAATTCGGACTCCCAGGGGTCGTGCAGCACGGTGCCGCCCAACTCGTCGACCCGGCGGGCGGCGGCCTTGACATCGGTCACGCCCAGGTAGAGCTGCCAGTGCGACGGCACCTCGTGCGGCAGGTGGGCGGACGCGTCGAAGATCCCGGTGACCTGGTTCCCGTCGGGTCCGACGGTGCTGTACCGGAATTCGTCTGTGTCGCTGAGCGAGACGGGCGTCCAGCCGAAGACGCTCTCGTAGAACCGCAGGGCGGCGGCGTAGTTGGTGGTGTTCAGCTCGTGCCAAACCGGGGTTCCCGCTTCCTCGATCCTGCCGAAACCGGTGAACTCGATCGGCTGCCACAGCCCGACGGCGGCGCCGGACGGGTCGAGCAGGATGGCCATCCGTCCCATGTCACCCATGGTCATCGGTTCGGCCAGCACCTGGGCGCCGGCGTCCCGGGCGGCGGCGACGGTGGCGTCGGCATCCGTCACGGCCAGATAGGTGGTCCAGGCGTCAGGCCGGTCCGAATCCGCGTCCTGGCCCATCATGCCGGCCACGTCGGCGTCGCCCAGGCGGAAGGTGACGTAGCCGCCGTACTCCTCGCCGGAATCGCTCGCGGTCCAGCCGAAGAGGCGGGTGTAGAACTCCCGCGCCCGGGCCGGGTCGGAGGTCATCAGGTCAGCCCAGCAGGGTTCGCCGGTTCGGGTTGTGTCTCGGGTCGGCATGCCGGATCTCCTCGTCGGTGGTGTTGTGGCCAGCCTAGGACCCGCGGCCCACGCGGACAACATCGATTGAACGACGGAGGGACCGCACCAATCGGTGCGGTCCCTCCGTCTCGAGCGTTCTCGGGCCTGACGGTGAGCAGGCTAGACGGTGAGCAGGCTAGACGGTGAGCAGGCTAGACGGTGAGCGGGCTAGACGGTGAGCGCCCGGCTCAGCAGGTCGGCCTGCTCCGCCGCGTGCCGCTTGGCCGATCCGGCTGCCGGCGACGCCGAGGCGGCGCGGGAGAAGAGAGTCACGGGCCGCGGGCCCAGCTTGTTCGTCTCCAGGTAGAAGAACGGCCAGGCTCCCTGATTCTCCGGTTCGTCCTGCACCCAGGCCAGTTCGGCATTCGGGTACTGGTCCGCGATCTGCTTGAGTTCGAATGCGGGCAGCGGGTAGTACTGCTCCATCCGCACCAGGGCGATCTCGGGGTTCGGGTTCTTGTCGAGTTCGGCGAGCAGGTCGTAATACAGCTTGCCGGCCATGAACAGCACCCGCTTGACCTGGGACCGGTCGGTGATCCGGGCGTCGTCGATGACCGGTTCGAATCTGCCGGTGGTGAAATCGGCCACCGGGCTGGTCGCTCCGCGCAGGCGCAGCATCGACTTCGGGGTGAACACGATCAGCGGGCGCCGCGGACGCATGTACGCCTGGCGGCGCAGCAGGTGGAAGTACGAGGCCGGCGTCGACGGGCGGGCGACGGTCATGTTGTCTTCCGCGCACAGCTGCAGGTAGCGCTCGATCCGGGCGGAGGAGTGGTCGGGGCCCTGGCCCTCGTAGCCGTGCGGCAGCAGCAGCACGACGGATGACCGCTGGCCCCACTTCTGCTCGGCGGAGGACACGAACTCGTCGATGACCGTCTGCGCACCGTTGGCGAAGTCGCCGAACTGCGCCTCCCAGAGCACGAGGGCGTCGGCGCGTTCCACCGAGTAGCCGTACTCGAAGCCCATGGCCGCGTATTCGCTGAGCAGCGAGTCGTAGATCCAGAACCGGGCTTGGTCTTCGCTGAGGTTGGCCAGCGGCAGCCATTCCTGGCCGTTGACGCGGTCGTGGAGCACCGCGTGGCGCTGCACGAACGTGCCACGGCGGGCATCCTGGCCGGCGAAGCGCACCGGGGTGCGCTCGACCAGCAGGGAGCCGAGGGCGAGTAGTTCGCCGAAGCTCCAGTCGATGTTGCCGCCCCGGCTCATGTCCTGGCGCTTCTGCATCAGCTGCTGCAGCTTGTTGTGCACGGTGAAGCCGGCGGGCTTGTTCATGAAGGCGTCACCGATCAGGTGGACGACCGCTTCCGGGACTCCGGTCGTGGCCGGTTCGCCGACCGCCTCGTCCTGCGCCGGGCTGCCGCCCAGGCCGTGCGAGGCGCCGGCGCCGACGATCGGGATCGACGAGGACTGCGCGGCGTGCGTCTCCATGAATGCGCGCTCGAGGCGGTCCTGGAAGTCGGCGTGGGCGGCCTCGTACTCTTCCTGGGTGATGTCGCCACGTCCGACGAGGGCCTCCGTGTACAGCTTCCGGACCGAGCGCTTGGCCTCGATCAGGTTGTACATCAGCGGCTGCGTCATCGACGGGTCGTCGCCCTCGTTGTGGCCGCGGCGGCGGTAGCAGACCAGGTCGATGACCACGTCGCGCTTGAACTCCTGGCGGTAGGCCAGGGCGAGCTCGGCGACCCGCACCACGGCTTCCGGGTCATCCCCGTTGACGTGGAAGATGGGCGCCTGGATGGTCTTGGCGACGTCGGTCGAGTAGACCGAGGTTCGTCCGTCGCCGGGCAGGGTGGTGAAGCCGACCTGGTTGTTGACGACGAGGTGGATGGTGCCGCCGGTGCGGAAGCCGCGCAGCTGGGACATCTGCAGGGTCTCCAGCACGATCCCCTGTCCGGCCATGGCGGCATCGCCGTGGACGAGGACGGGGAGCGTGGAGAACGTGCCGATCGGCTTGCGGTCCTGCTTGGCCCGCACGATGCCTTCGAGCACGCCGTCGACGGCCTCCAGGTGGGACGGGTTCGCGGCCAGGTAGACCGGGATCTCGTCGCCGTTGGCGGCGCGGAACACGCCCTCCGTGCCGAGGTGGTACTTGACGTCGCCCGAGCCCTGAACGGTGCGCGGGTCCTGCGTGCCCTCGAACTCACGGAAGATCTGGCCGTAGGTCTTGCCGGCGATGTTGGTCAGCACGTTCAGGCGGCCGCGGTGGGCCATGCCGATGCAGACCTCGTCGAGGCCGGCATCCGCAGCGCCCTGCAGGACGGAGTCGAGCAGCGCGATGGTGGACTCGCCGCCCTCGAGGCTGAACCGTTTCTGGCCGACGTACTTGGTCTGCAGGAAGGTCTCGAAGGCCTCGGCCTCGTTGAGCTTGCCCAGGATGCGCATCTGCTCGTCGTGCGTCGGCTTGACGTACGACTTCTCCATCTTTTCCTGCATCCACTTGCGCTGGGCAGGGTCCTGGATATGCATGTACTCGATGCCCGTGGTGCGGCAGTACGAGTCGCGGAGCACGCCGAGGATGTCGCGGAGGAGCATCAGGCGCTTGCTGCCGAACCCGCCGGTGACGAACTCGCGGTCCAGGTCCCAGAAGGTCAGGCCGTGGTTCGAGATGTCGAGGTCAGGGTGGGTGCGCTGCGTGTACTCGAGCGGGTCGATGTCGGCCATCAGGTGGCCGCGCACGCGGTACGCGTTGATCAGTTCCTGCACGCGGGCGGTCTTGTCGACGGCACTGGCCAGGTCGACGCTGATGTCCGGCGCCCAGTGGATGGGGTCGTACGGGATGCGCAGCGCGGCGAAGATGTCCTCGTAGAAGTGGTGCTGGCCGATCAGGAGCTCGTGCACGATCTTGAGGAACTCGCCCGAGCCGGCGCCCTGGATCACCCGGTGGTCGTAGGTGCTGGTCAGCGTGATGGTCTTGGAGATGGCGAGACCGGTGAGGGTCTTGACGCTGGAGCCCTGGAACTCGGCCGGGTAGTCGAGCGCGCCGGCGCCGATGATGCAGCCCTGGCCCTTCATCAGGCGCGGCACCGAGTGCACGGTGCCGATTCCGCCCGGGTTGGTCAGGGAGACCGTGGCGCCGGAGAAGTCATCCGCCGTTAGCTTGTTCTTGCGGGCCCGGGTGACGAGGTCCTCGTAAGAAGCCAGGTACTCGCCGAACGTCATCGTGTCCGCGCGCTTGAGGGCCGGGACCATGAGCGACCGGGTGCCGTCGGGCTTGGGCAGGTCGATCGCGATGCCGAGGCCGACGTGGGCCGGGGCGATGACCGAGGGCTTGCCGTCGATCTCGTTGTAATAGACGTTCTGGCTGGGGAACGTTTTGAGCGCCTGGATCAGGGCCCAGCCGATCAGGTGCGTGAACGAGACCTTGCCGCCGCGGGACCGGCGCATGTGGTTGTTCATCACGATGCGGTTGTCGATCAGGAGCTTCGCCGGGATGGTGCGCACGCTCGTGGCCGTCGGTACCGTCAGGCTGGTCGCCATGTTCGCGGCCAGGCTCTTGGACATGCCGCGCAGGGGAGTGACGACATCCACGGCCTCGGCGGCCACGACGGGCTGCGGGGCGCTGAGCGGAGCGTCGGCCGGCACGGGGACCGGCTTGGGGGCGCTGGACGTGGTGCGCGCGGTGCGCTGCCCGCCCACGACCGGGACGGAGGACGTGCTCGAGGCCGGCTCGGCGGCCGGTGTCGCGGCGGCCGGCGCTGCGGCGCTCGGCGCCTCGGCAGCCGCGGC
>NZ_SOGM01000079.1:0-9041 GCF_004403545.1 Cryobacterium sp. TmT2-59
CCACCCCGCACCCACCCCGCACCCACTCCCACGGCAGGCGCTGCGCCGCCGAAGTCGGCGATTCCGGTCGAGTTCGCCAGTTCCGCGGGTCGAACTCGACCGCAACTGGCGAACTCGGCGGGAACTGAGCTACTGCGGCACGGATGCCGCCACCGGCGGCGCGATCCGGCCGAGGCGCGCGAGCTGCGTGACGTGCCCGGGCTCGAGCTCCTCGAGGGACTTCACGCCGAGCAGCCGCATGGTGCGCGACACCTGCTCGGACAGGATCTCGATCGCCCGGTCGACGCCGGCCTCGCCGCCGGCCATCAGGCCGTAGAGGTAGGCGCGGCCGATCAGGGTGAACCGGGCGCCGAGCGCCACGGCGGCGACGATGTCCGCGCCGTTCATGATGCCCGTGTCCAGATGCACCTCGAGGTCGGTGCCCACCTCGCGCACCACCTGCGGCAGCAGGTGGAACGGGACCGGCGCCCGGTCGAGCTGGCGGCCGCCGTGGTTGGAGAGGAGGATGCCGTCCACGCCGAGGCCGGCGAGCGTGCGCGCATCCGCCACGTTCTGCACGCCCTTGACGACGAGCTTGCCCGGCCACTGCGCCTTGATCCAGGCCAGGTCCTCGAAGGTCACGGTGGGGTCGAACATGGTGTCGAGCAGGTCGCCGACCGTGCCGCTCCAGCGGTCGAGGGACGCGAAGGCGAGCGGTTCGGTGGTGAGGAAGTTGACCCACCACTCCGGGCGCGGCAGCGCGTTGAGGACCGTGCCCGCGGTCAGGGCCGGCGGGATTGAGAAGCCGTTGCGCTTGTCGCGCAGCCGGGCGCCGGAGATCGGCACATCCACGGTCACCAGCAGGGTGTCGAAGCCGGCCTTCGCGGCCCGGTCGACGAGCGCCATCGAGCGGTCGCGGTCCCGCCACATGTACAGCTGGAACCAGTTGCGTCCGTTCGGGTTGGCCGCCTTGACGTCCTCGATCGCCGTGGTGCCCATGGTCGACAGCGAGAACGGGATGCCTGCCCTGGCCGCCGCGTGCGCCCCGGCGATCTCGCCCTCGGTCTGCATCATCCGGGTGAAACCGGTCGGTGCGATGCCGAACGGCTGGGCGACGGGGGCGCCGAGCACGTCCCAGCCGGTGGAGACGGTCGAGACGTCCCGCAGGATCGACGGGTGGAATTCGATGTCCTCGAAGGCCTGGCGGGCGCGCTTGAGGGAGATCTCGGCCTCGGCCGCGCCGTCGGTGTAGTCGAACGCGGCCTTGGGGGTGCGCCGCTTGGCGATGGCCCGCAGGTCGTAGATGGTCAGGGCGCTTTCGAGCCGGCGCTTCTTCGCGTTCAGCTCGGGTGCCTTGAACTGCATCAAGGGTGCGAGGTCTTTGATCCGGGGGATCCGTCGCTGAACCATGGTCAGGCTGTCCGTTCTGTCGGGGCCGCCGGCCGCCCGGGGGCATCCGTGTGCTGGTCTGTGGGCTGGGGGTTCGGCTGCGTTTCGGCGTAGTAGCCCGCGATGTGGCTCGTCACCAGGCTGCGGGCGGCCTCGGCATCGCCCGCCTCGATCGCGGAGAGCACGGCGCGGTGTTCGGTGCGGAGGCGGGCGGAGGTGTCGGTCCACGAAGCGAGGCTCGACGCCCCGTCCTGCACATACGCCTCGATCGTGCTGCGGAGCCCGGCCATCGTGGCGGTGACCACCTGGTTGCCGGAGGCCTCCGCCAGCGCGAGGTGGAACTCGGCGTCGAGGGCGAGGAACTCGGCCTCGGTCAGGTCACGGGAGTCCATCGCGGCCAGCAGCTGCAGGGCCGCCGTCAGATCGGGTCGGAGGGAGGCGTTGGCGTCCATGGTCGTCTGGGAGAGGGCGGATGCCTCGGCCAGCTCGGTCACGACCGACGCCTCGAGCACGAGCCGGGTTTTGACCACGTCGATCACCGGGAAACCCTGCGCGGCCACCTGCAGGCGCATCAGCGCCGCCATGCCGCCGCCGGGCAGTGCGACGATGATGGCTCCGGCCGAGGGGCCGCTTCCGACCGCGGTGCGCAGCAGACCGAGCACCTCGAGCACGCGAATCGCCTCGCGAACACTGGAGCGGCCCACCCCGAGGTCCGCCGCGAGGGCCCGTTCGGGCTGGAGGTGGTCGCCGGGCCGCAGCCGCCCGCTGAGCAGATCCGATTCGATGCTCTGCAGCACGATTTCCCAGGCACGGGGCTCGATGCTCACGGGCTCCTCCTCGACAGTGGGGTGGGGTGGGGTGCTGATGGGATGCTGATGGGATGCGGCCGACGGCAGCGGCGACGGACGTGCCGCCGCTGTGGTCCGACCACATGCTACAGGGTGGCGCCCGGCCGGCGCCAGAGGCCGGACGCGCTTTCGCTGCCGGTTCGCAGCGGCGCTGCTATCGCGCTGCTGCTATCGCGCTGCTATCGCGCTGCTACCGCGTGTAGGCCGTCGGCAGCTTCAGCCCGCGCTCGCCGAGGACCGTTCGGAGCCGGGTCGGGTAGTCGGTGATCAGGCCGTCGACGCCGAGGTCGAGCAGGGCGGTGATGTCCGCGGCCTGGTTGACCGTCCAGGGGATGACCGGCAGTCCCGCCGCGTGGGCGTCGGCGATCATGGCCGGGGTCACCGACGTGAAGACCGGGGAGACGATGTCGTACCCCTGCGCCTGGGCGGCGCGGGCCAGCGAGCCGTCGTAGGAGTCGATGTCGATGCCGCCCAGGTTGGGGCTCATTCCGGGCTGGTCGACGCCCAGCCAGGCGTCCCCGCTGGAGAGGGCGGCGAGGGTGAGGTCCGGGGCGATCTCCCGGGTCAGGTTCAACGATGCCCAGTCGAAGCTCTGCAGGATCGACCGGTCCGCCAGCCCGGAGGCCTCGATCTCGCCGACGACCGCGCGGGTGAGGGCCGCCATCTCGTCGGTCCCGGCCGGACCGGCCACCTCCACCTTGGTCTCGATGTTCAGGTGCACCTTGCGGGCGTCGTAGCCGTGGACGAGGTCGAACACGTCGGAGAGCGTGGCGATCCGGTTTCCGGGAGTGTTCGCCTGCTCGGGGAAGCCGGGCAACTGCTGATAGCCGCAGTCCAGGGTGGCGATCTCGGCCAGAGTCAGATCGCGCACCCGGTCGCCGGCGTACGGGAAGGCCGGGTCGCCGGCGAAGGTGGGGGCGGTGTCGGCGCATTTGCTCGTCGTCATGATGTCGTCGTGCCAGACCACCACCTGGTCGTCGCGGGTCAGGTGAGTGTCCAGTTCCAGCGTGCTGACGCCGAGTTCGAGCGATCGGGAGAAGGCGGTGAGCGATTCCTCGGTCCACTCGCCGCGGCCGCCGCGGTGGGATTGCAGGTCGAACGAGCCGTTGCGCTCGTTGGTGCGGAGCGGCTGGCCGGCCGAGCCGGACCTCTCCGCCGACGGCGTCGACGGTGCCGACGGTGCGGATTCGGACGGTGCCGGGTCGGCCGGTGCGGCCGTGGCCGGTGAGGCCAGGGCCGTCCCGGCGATGGTGGTGGCGAGCACGGCGGTGAGTGCCGCGGAAACAAGGATTGTGCGCATGAAGAGATCCCCCCTGGTGTGGCTCGATCGGGGCGGCGTGGCGCGGCCCCGCGTCCACGGTAGGAATCGGACGTGGCCGGGATGGTGCGGCCACCTGTCCCGCAGGTGAACGACGAGCGCGCCCGGCTGCACCGGCTAGGGTTTCAGTCAGCCAGGGAGGCCGTCCCCATGACCGAGAACACCGCTCCTGAAACCATCGACCTGCAGCTTCCGGCCCGGCCCGGCGGCAGCGCCGGCCTGAAGGCGCTCCTCGGCGTGCCGGCCGGCCCGGGGCCCTGGCCCGGGGTCGTGCTCGTGCACGAGGCGTTCGGCCTGAACGACGTGATGCGCCGCCAGGTGGTCCGGATGGCCGAGGCCGGCTACCTCGCGCTGATGCCGGACCTCTTCACCGAGGGCGGCGCGCGCAAGTGCCTGACCGGCACGTTCCGTGCCCTGCAGTCGGGGCGGGGCCGCGCCTTCGTCGACATCGAATCCGCCCGCCAGTTCCTGATCCGCCGGGACGACTGCTCTGGGGCGGTCGGCGTGCTCGGCTTCTGCATGGGCGGCGGGTTCGCGCTGGCGGCCGCCACACGCGGCTTCGACGCGGCATCCGTCAATTACGGGCGCCTGCCCCGGGACCTCGACGACGCCCTGGCGGGTGCGTGCCCGGTCGTGGGCAGCTTCGGTGGCGCCGACCGGTCACTGAAGGGCGCCGCCGCCGCGCTCGAGTCCGCACTGACCAGGCTGCGCATCCCGCACGACGTGGTGGAATACCCGGATGCCGGGCATGCCTTCCTCAACGACGCCGAAAGCGGACCGGTGGCGCTGCGTTTCGTGCTCAAGCGCATCCTGGGGGCCGGGCCAGACCCCGAAGCCGCCGCCGATGCCTGGCAGCGGATCGAAGCGTTCTTCGGCGAACACCTGGCCCCCGCCCCCAGGCCCTAGCAGCTCAGGCGGCGCGGCTCAGTTCACCGCTTCCAGAAGCGGCTCCGGCCGGGTCGCGTCGGACGCCGCCAGCAGTTTCATGAACTCACGCATCCAGGTGGGGTGGTCCGGCCAGGCGCGGCCGGAGACGAGGTTGCCGTCGACGACGCCCGCACCGTCCTCGAAGATGCCGCCGCCGAGTTCGACGTCGATCGCGAGCGCCGGGTAGGCGGAACTGGTGCGTCCCGTCAGCACACCGGCGGCGGCCAGCAGCATCGGGCCGTGGCAGAGCGCGGCCACCGGGGCGTTCTTCTCGAAGAAGTGGCGCACGATCCGCTTGGCGTCCTCGTCGTTGCGGATGTACTCGGGGGCGCGGCCGCCCGGAACCACGATGGCGACATAGTCGGCGGGGTCGACGTCCGCGAACGCCACGTCGGCGTCCCAGGTGTGGCCGAGCTTCTCCGTGTAGGTGTCGAAGCCGTCCACGAAGTCGTGCACCACGAACTGGAGCTTCTTTTTCTCCGGTGCCCCGATGTGCACCTCGTAGCCGGCCTCGAGCAGGCGCTGGTACGGGTAGAAGACCTCGAGCGTCTCGGCTGCGTCCCCGGTCAGGATGAGAATCTTGCGCATATGGTGCCTCTCTCGGTGGAGCGTCGACGGAGCATCGATGGGTGCGGGCAGCACGGATGCCGGGCGCCCGGATTCCCCTAGCATCGCCCTTTCGGCCGGGTCGGACAAGCACCGGGTCAATCAAATCGGCGCGCATCTGCCGGCGCGCATCTGCCCGCCGGGCGCCTCGCTAGAGGAACATCAGCACGATGCCGAGCACGCCCGACGCGGCCCCGACGATCAGCAGGACCAGACCGGTCAGGCGCAGTGCCTTGCCCTCGGACTCCGGCGTGTGCGTGCGGCAGCGCGACGGGGTGCGCGCGTTGAACCAGAGCGGCACGTCCTCGCCGGGCGGCAGCCGGTGCGTCTCGTGGGTGTCCGCCGGGCGTTCGTGCACCTCGCCGTGCGTGTCGAACCAGCGGATGACCGTGCCGGATGCCGAGGAGGCGATGACGCCATCCGTCTGCAGCCAGCGGCCCTTGATGCCGCGCACGAAGAGCCCGGCGGCGAACAGGGCGGCGCCCACGACGAGTCCGACCAGGGTCAGGACCTCGCTGATCAGGGCCGCGAGTGACTGTGCGTCCAATCCGGCCCCCAGGGTTCGTCGATAGCGTTCTGGGCAAAATCGTACCCTGCGCCGGGGCGCGGGCCCGATGCCCCCATTTCTGGGGGCTCGCGGTAAGGTCAATCAATGAGCACGGTTGTTGAACAAACCCCTGTCCGAGAAGATCGAAGTTTCCTCGGGCAGCCCCGTGCACTCGCCAACATCTTCGGCGTGGAGATGTGGGAGCGCTTCTCCTTCTACGGCATGCAGGGCATCCTGCTGTTGTACCTGTACTACTCGGCGACCGCCGGCGGGCTGGGGATCCCCCAGACGACCGCGGCCGGCATCGTCGGCGCCTACGGCGGCGGCGTGTACCTGTCGACCATCCTGGGAGCCTGGGTCGCCGACCGCGTCCTGGGTTCCGAGCGGGTGCTGTACTTCAGCGCGATCATCATCGCGGTCGGCCACGTCGCACTGGCCTTCCTCCCCGGGTTCGGCGGGGTGGCGACCGGCCTGATCCTGATCGCGCTCGGCAGCGGCGGTCTCAAGGCCAATGCGACCAGCGTGGTGGGCTCCCTCTACGCCAAGGACGACCCCCGGCTGGACGCGGGCTTCTCCCTCTTCTACCTCGGGATCAACCTGGGCGCCTTCTTTGGCCCGGTCATGACCGGCCTGCTGCAGACCACCCTCGGCTTCCACTTCGGCTTCGGCCTCGCGGCCGTCGGAATGGCGATCGGACTGGTGCAGTACTCCTTCGGCCGCAAGCGGCTGCCGGCCATCGTGCACGAGGTGCCGAATCCGCTGCCGTCCTCGCGCTACGCCGCGTACCTCGGCGCCGCTATGGCGGCAATCGCCCTGATCGTGGTGCTGAGCGTGCTCGGCGTGATCACGGCATCCAGTCTGGTCACCATCGTGATCGCGCTGACCCTGGTGGCCACCGTCTCCTACTTCGTGGTGATTCTGCGCAACCGGCAGATCACCGCCGTCGAACGCAAGCGGGTCTTCGCGTTCATGCCGCTGTTCGTGGCCAGCGCCGCCTTCTGGTCCCTCTCGCAGCAGCAGTTCACGGTGGTCACCATCTACACCGACGAACGACTCAACCGCGACGTGTTCGGCTGGGAGCTCCCGGTGTCCTGGATCCAGTCGTTCAACCCGGTCTTCATCATCCTGCTGTCGGGCGCCTTCGCCGCGCTGTGGACCCGCTGGGGTTCCCGCCAGCCGTCCACCCCGGTCAAGTTCGCGCTCGGAACGGGCATGATGGGCGTCGCGTTCCTGATGTTCCTGCCCTTCGTCGACGGCGGCGCGAACTCCACCCCGCTGGCGGCCATGATCGCGATCCTGTTCGTGCTCACCGTGGCGGAACTGCTGATCGGCCCGGTCGGCCTGTCCATCACGACCAAGCTGGCGCCGGAGCCGTTCAAGACCCAGATGGTCGCCCTGTTCTTCCTGTCGATCGCCCTGGGCACCGCGGTGTCCGGGTGGCTGGCGGAGTGGTACACGTCGGTGTCGGAGACCCTGTACTTCAGCGTGATTGGCGGTGTCGCCATCGTGATCGGCCTGATGCTCGCCCTGATCGCGCGCCCGATCCTGCGGCTGATGAACGGCGTGCGCTAGGCAGCATCCGGGCAGCCGGCGCCCGGGCAGCCGGGCGCCCGGCTAGCGGGTCGCCGTCGCCTCGATGATCGCGATCTCGCGGGTGGCCGTTTCGGCGTCGCGGCCGTCGCCGTCGTGGTGCAGGCGGAGCCGGGGCGACACGCCCGGACGGTACCGCACCCGCAGGCTGCGGTACTTCACCATCCAGAACAGCACGGCCGCGGCGGCCAGGAGCCCGGACAGGGCCGCCACGCCCAGCGCCCAGCGCGGTCCGTATTGGTCGGCGACCCAACCCACCAGGGGGGCGCCGAGCGGCGTGCCGCCGGCGAAGATCGCCATGTACAGGGCCATCACCCGGCCGCGCATGGCCGGGCGGGTGGTGGTCTGCACGTACGCGTTCGCGGTGGTCATCAGGGTCAGCGACGACAGCCCGACGAAGGCCAGGGAGATCGCGAAGGTCAGGTAGTTCGGCGTCAGCGCCGCAATCAGGCAGGACAGGCCGAACGCGCCGGCCCCGGCGACGACCAGCCGCAGCCTCGGGCGGCCGCGGCGGGCGGCGAGCAGGGCGCCCGCGACCGACCCGATCGCCATGATCGAGCTGAGCAGGCCGAATTCGCTGGCGCCCATCCCGAACTCGACCGTGGCCATGGTCGCGGTGAAGATCGCGAAGTTGAAGCCGAACGTGCCCACCAGGAAGACCGTGATCAGCACGACGACGATGTCGGGCCGCCGCGACACGTAACGGATGCCGCCCAGCAGCTGGCCGCGCTCGCGGGGGGCCCGGGGCTGGCGGCGGAGCTGCCCGGTGCGCAGCAGCGTCATCGCCAACACCGTGGCGCCGAACGTCACGGCGTTGATCAGGAAGACCCAGCCGGCGCCGACGGCGACCGTGAGCAGACCGGCGGCGGCCGGGCCGATCAGGCGGGCGCCGTTGAAGGACGCCGAGTTGAGGGCCACGGCATTCGGCAGGTTGTCCTCGGAGACCAGCTGGGAGACGAAGGTCTGGCGGGCCGGGGCGTCGATCGCCGCGACGATCCCGAGGCCGAGGGCGAAGAGGTAGACGTGCCAGAGTTCGGCGACGCCGGTCACCGTGATCAGGCCTAGGCCGAGGGCGAGCAGCCCCATCAGGCTCTGGGTGAGGATGAGCAGGCGGCGGCGGTCGAACCGGTCCGCGATCAGGCCCGACCACGGCATCAGCACCAGCTGGGGCCCGAACTGCAGGGCCATCACGATGCCCACCGCGGTGGCGTTGTGATCGGTCAGCTCGGTGAGCACGATCCAGTCCTGGGCGGTGCGCTGCATCCAGGTTCCGATGTTCGACACCAGTGCGCCGGCGAACCAGATTCGGTAGTTCACGACGCTCAGGGAGCGGAACATGGCGTTCAACTGTTGGTGAGCTCCTTCATGATCTCCATGGCCTCGCCGAGCACGCGGCGCTGCTCGGGAGTCAGCTTGCCGACGCGCTGGGCGAGCCAGGCATCCCGGCGCTTGCGGGTGTCGCGCATCAGAGTGCGTCCCTGCTCCGTCACGGTGAGCACCACCTTGCGGCCGTCATCGACCGATCCCGCCCGGTCCACCAGGCCCTCCTCGACCAGGGCGTTGACCGTGCGGTTCATCGACGGCGGAGTGACCCGCTCGTGTTCGCTGAGTTCACGGAGGGTGAACGGGCCGTGGAAGTAGAGGGAGCCGAGCGCCGAGAACTGGCTGCTGCTGAGCTCACTGTCGGGCTTCTCCTGGCGCAGGCGCCGGGCCAGCCGGCCGTTCGCCAGCCGGAAATCATGGCTCAACTCCGCGACCGTCGTGCGTCGCACCGCGGTCGAGGCGGGCGCAGCGGGCGCGGGCGCAGCGGGCGCGGGCGCAGCGGGCGCGGGCGTCG
>NZ_SOGM01000069.1:0-9064 GCF_004403545.1 Cryobacterium sp. TmT2-59
CAGGAACACCACCGGCAGCAGGGCCGGCCGCACCGCCATGCCCACCACCAGAAACCTCAGATCAAACGCCGGTGACCCGGATCAGCCAGGCTGACCGGTGGATCGAGGCGAAGGTCGGCCCGGTCAGCAGGTCTTCGGCGCCGCGTTTCGGCACCCCCTCCGCCCGGGCGTTGCCGGGGTACTTTCGCAGGGTCAATTCGGGCAGGAAGACGACCCGGGCCCCCTGGGCGGCGGCCACACGGATGCCCTCGGCCAGTTCCGCGCGCAGCTCGGCCTCATCGGCGTGCCAGCGGTGCTGCACGAGTCCGACCCGGAGGGGCGGGCCGACCTGGTCCGTGAT
Source organism: Cryobacterium sp. TmT2-59 (assembly GCF_004403545.1). Lineage (NCBI taxonomy): Bacteria > Bacillati > Actinomycetota > Actinomycetes > Micrococcales > Microbacteriaceae > Cryobacterium > Cryobacterium sp. TmT2-59. The sequence goes on from NZ_SOGM01000069.1 coordinate 341, forward strand.
GCGGGTCAGTGGTTCGGCGATGCCGGGGGCAAGGATCAGGCGCATGAGGGGTCTCCCTGGTGAGGTTAGGTGTGGATCCACCAATTGATTGATCAACTGATCAATAGACGATGACTAAAGATATATAGACTGTGGATTCATGTCAACCGTTCAGAGCACATCCCGCCGGAAGGCGCCGGTCGAGCGTGCGGCGGAGATCGCCCGCACCGCGAGGGAGATCGCCCTCGTCGAGGGCCTGTCGGCCATCACGCTGCGCGGGGTCGCATCCCGGATCGGGGTGACTCCCGCCCTGGTCAGCCACTACCAGCCGAGCATGGACGTTCTCGTCGCGGCGACATTCGGGGCGATCGTCGCGGCCGAGATCGGGGAAGTCGCCGAAGAGCTCGCGCCCTGCGAGACGTCGGTGGCGACGCTTCAGGCCCTGATCAACACGCTGCTCGGTCCCGAACGCAGCGCTGTGACCGCCGTCTGGCTCGACGCCTGGAGCCTCGGCCGTCGCCACGCCTCGCTGGCGGCTGAGGTCGGCGTGCAAATGGATGCCTGGCAGGCTTTCCTGTCCGGACTGCTGACCACCGGCTGCGCCCGTGGGGAGTTCCGGACCGCCGACCCGGATGCGGTGGCCTGGCAGCTGTTGGCGATCATCGACGGGCTGAACGCACACGCGATCGTGCGGTACGGCGACGCAAAACGGCTGCGCGGACTCGTGCGAACGGTCGCCGAACACGAGTTGGGTTTGCCTTCCGGGGCCCTCGGTCCGGCAGACGGGTCGGTCCTCTGACGGTAGGCTGACTCTCAGACTTCCGGGATCGGCCTTGCTGATACCGGACGAGCGCTGGTTGAGACAGTGCACGAAGCCCCGGCATTTTCGCCGGGGCTTCTTTCGTGCGGTTACCACGGCACTTCGGCCCGCCGTTCTGAGCGCCCCGACACGAGCCGATTCCGGGTCTCGGCCGGCCCGCGACGCGCGTTGACAACCGCATTGCCCCGGAGCAATGTGTGACTCAATTCGTGTCTGACGCTGCGGTCAGGCACCTTTCGACGTGGAGGCAATCGTGCAAATCCCGGCTCCCTTCGACTACGTGCGTGCCAGCACCGTCGACAATGCTCTCGCCCTCCTCGAACGTCACGGCCCGGAGTCCCGGGTCGTCGCGGGCGGGCACAGCCTGCTCCCGATGATGAAGCTTCGGCTGGCCAGGCCCGAGTGCCTGGTCGACTTCAACGATGTGTTCGAACTCGACTTCGTGCTCCGGGACGGGGACACCCTCCGCATCGGGGCGATGACCCGGCACTCAACGCTTCTCGAGTCCGCCGAGATCGCCCGGCTCTTCCCGATCGTCGGCGACGCCGAGCGGGTGATCGCCGATCCCACCGTGCGAAACCGCGGAACCATCGGTGGTTCCCTGTGCCAGGCCGATCCGGCCGAGGACCTCTCCACCGTGTGCAAGGTGCTCGGAGCGCAGGCGGTCGTCCGCGGTCCCGCGGGCGAGCGCCTGCTCAGCATGAGCGAGTTCCACCGCGGACCGTACGAGACGGCCGTCGCCCACAACGAGCTGCTGTGCGAAGTGCGGATTCCGATCCGCGCGCGTTCGGGCAGCGCCTATGAGAAGGTCGAACGCCGAGTCGGCGACTGGGCCGTCGTGGCCGCCGGGGCATCCGTCACACTGGCCGCCGACGGCACGATCGACGATGTCAGGATCGGGCTCACCGCCGTGGGCATCGTGGGAACAGCCACCGAAGCCGAGGCCGTGCTCCGGGGCCGGCATCCCGGGGAAGACCTCTTCGTGGAGGCCGGCCGGCTTGCCGCCCTGGCCAGCGATCCCGTTGCCGACCAGCGCGGTCCGGTCGACTACAAGCGGCACCTCGCCGACGAACTCACTCGCCGGGTCCTGCGACGTGCGACCGCGCGCGCAACCGAAACACAGGAAGGCTGAAGTCGATGCAGATCAGCATGACCGTCAATGGCAAGGACATCACCGAGGAGGCCGAGCCGCGCGTGCTGCTCGTGCACTTCATCCGCGACGTGTTGCGGTTGACGGGCTCGCACCGGGGGTGCGACACCTCCAACTGCGGCACCTGCGTCGTACTGATGGACGGCCAGCCAGTGAAGTCCTGCACGGTGCTCGCGGCGATGGCCGACGGCCACTCCATCACGACCGTCGAGGGCCTCGCCTCCGGCGCCACCCTCGACCCGGTGCAACAGGGATTCATGGAGGAGCACGGCCTGCAGTGCGGGTTCTGCACGCCGGGGATGATGCTCACGGCCCGCGCCCTGCTCGACAACAACCCGCATCCGGATGAGGGCGAGATCCGCGAGGCGATCTCCGGCCAGATGTGCCGCTGCACCGGATATGCGACCATCGTTCGCTCCGTGCAGTGGGCCGCGCAACACCCGGCGACCCAGGAAGAAACCGCTGGAGAAGAGGTGACCGCATGAGCATCATCGAGGAACGCGCCGCGAACCCGGCCGCCGGTGACGACGACCGGCCCATCGGCTACGGCCGCATCCAGCGCAAGGAAGATCCGCGCTTCGTGCGCGGCAAAGGACACTACGTCGACGACATCGTGCTGCCCGGGATGTTGCACGGGGCCATCCTGCGCTCCCCCGTCGCGCACGCGCGCATCGTCTCGATCGACACGAGTGCGGCGCTCGCCCACCCGGGCGTGGTGGCCGTGATCACCGGCCAGGACCTGCTCGGACTCAAGCTCGCCTGGGCGCCGACCCTGTCCGCCGACGTGCAGGCCGTGCTCGCCACCGACAAGGTGCGCTTCCAGGGTCAGGAGGTGGCGTTCGTCGTCGCGGAGGACCGCTACGCCGCCCGTGACGCGCTCGAACTGATCGAGGTCGACTACGACGTGCTCCGCCCGGTGATCGACGTTCGCAAGGCCCTGGACCCCGACGCGCCCGTCATCCGGGATGACATCGAGGGACGCACCGACAACCACATCTTCGATTGGGAGGCGGGCGACGCGGCCGAGACCGACGCGGTGTTCGCCTCGGCGGACGTCGTCGTCTCCCAGGAGATGGTCTATCTCCGGGTGCACCCGGCGCCGATGGAAACGTGCGGGGCGGTCGCGGACTACGAACCGATCGAAGGCGCACTCACGCTCTACGAGACCAGCCAGGCGCCGCATGCCCACCGCACGCTGTTCGCGATCGTATCCGGGATCCCCGAGCACAAGATCCGCGTCGTCTCACCGGACATCGGCGGCGGCTTCGGGAACAAGGTCGGAATCCACCCCGGGTACATCCTCGCCGTCGTCGGATCCATCGTCACCGGCCGGCCGGTGAAGTGGATGGAGGACCGGTCCGAGAACCTGATGTCCACCTCGTTCGCCCGCGACTACATCATGCAGGGTGAGATCGCCGCCACGAAGGACGGCAGGATCCTCGCCGTGCGGTCGAGCGTGCTGGCCGACCACGGAGCCTTCAACGCCACGGCGCAGCCGTCGAAGTACCCCGCGGGCTTCTTCCACATCTTCACCGGCAGCTACGACCTGCAGGCCGCGCACTGCAAGGTGACCGGGGTGTACACGAACAAGGCCCCGGGCGGCGTCGCCTACGCCTGCTCCTTCCGGGTGACGGAGGCGGTCTACCTGGTCGAACGGCTCGTCGACATGCTCGCCCGGAAACTGGACATGGACCCCGCCCGGTTGCGGCTGAAGAACCTGATCAAGCCGGAGCAATTCCCGTACAAGAACAAGACCGGTTGGGAGTACGACTCCGGCAATTACGAGCAGGCGCTGCGGAAGTCGATGCAGATGGCCGGCTACGACGACCTGCGGCGCGAGCAGCGGGAGAAACGGGATCGCGGCGAGCTGATGGGGATCGGCATCTCGTTCTTAACCGAGACCGTCGGCGCCGGTCCGCGCAAGCACATGGACATCGTGGGCCTCGGCATGGCCGACGGGGCTGAGCTGCGCATCCACCCCACCGGCAAGGCCGTCGTGCGCATCTCGGTGCAGAGCCAGAGCCAGGGCCAGGGCCAGGGGCACGAGACGACCTTCGCCCAGATTGTGGCGGAGGAACTCGGCATCCCGGCGGAAGATATGGACGTCGTTCACGGCGACACCGACCAGACGCCGTTCGGGCTGGGCACCTACGGCAGCCGATCGCCTCCGGTCAGCGGCGCGGCCGTGGCGCTGGTCGCCCGCAAAGTGAGTGAGAAGGCGAAATTCATCGCCGCGGCCATGCTTGAGACAAGACCGGAGGACCTGGAATGGGAGACCGGCTTCACGGTGACCCCGTCGCCGCACCACCCGATCGGCGCCAAGGGAATCGGCGAATCCGCGACGGTCGGCTCCCCGCCGGCCATCGTGAACGCGGTCGTCGATGCCCTCGCGCCCTTCGGGATCACCCACATGGACATGCCGTGCACCCCGGCCCGAGTCTGGGAGGCCATGCAGGGCCGGCCACGACCGCCGATCTAAATGTCGGCGATGGGAGAGGCGCTCGCGACCAGGGCGCAGGAACTCACCGGCCGCCGCGAACCCTTCGTGCGCGCCACCGTGGTGCGAGCCCAGCATCCGACGAGCGCCCAGGCCGGGGACACGGGCCTGCTGCTTTCGGACGGAACGCTGGAGGGGTTCGTCGGCGGGGCCTGCGTGCAGTCATCGGTGCGCGAATACGGTTTGAAGAGCCTGGCCACCCGGGAGCCGATCCTGCTCCGGGTGGTCGCGGGCGAACCGTCCCATCGGCAAGAGGAGGGCGCCGTGCAGGTGTCCAACCCGTGCCTCAGCGGCGGGGCCGTCGAGATCTTCCTCGAACCGTCGGTGCCGTCGCCGCGCGTGCTCGTCGTCGGCTCGACACCGATCGCCCACGCTCTGGTGGCGCTGGGCGGGCCGCTCGGCCTGCACCTGCAACTCGTCGCGGGACTTGCCGCCTCTGTGGACATCGAGCCGCGGCCCAACGATGCCGCGCTCATCGTGGCGTCGCACGGGCGGGACGAGGAGCCTGCCCTCGAGGCCGCCCTGCGTGCCGGCGTGCCGTACGTCGGTCTCGTCGCCAGTCACGCACGGGGCGCCGCCGTGCTCGCTTCCCTGAACGTCACCGACGAGCAGCGCGCCCGCGTGCTTAGCCCCGCCGGCCTGCAACTGGGGGCCCGCTCCCCCGCCGAGATCGCCCTGTCGATCCTGGCGCAACTGGTCGCCGAACGAGCGGCTGCCCACCCCGCGGAAACCGAGGCGGCGAACGGCGTCCCCGCCGCAGACACCGCCCCGGCCGCGATCGACCCGGTTTGCGGGATGAGCGTGACCGTCGGCGACACCACACCCTCAGCCGAATTCGCCGGGGCGACCTTCCACGTCTGTTCGGAGTCCTGCCGGCGCACCTTCCTGGCCGATCCGGAGCGGTATGCGAACGCATCGTGAACTGCGCACCGCCGGACTCGTCCTGGCGGCCGGGGCGTCACGCCGAATGGGCAGACCCAAGCAGCTCCTCCCCTTCGGCGACGGGGTCGTCCTCGACGCCGTACTCGACACGAGTCGCGCCTGCGGCTTCGACCAGATTGTCGTAACGCTCGGCGGGGCCGGGGACCAGGTGCGACGCCGGGTCGACACCCGAGGCTGCGACCTGGTCGACAACCCCGCATTCGGCACCGGATTCTCGTCCTCGATCGCGGCGGCCATCCCGGCGCTGCACTCGGAGACCGACGTGCTCGTGCTCCTGCTCGAAGATCAGCCCGGGGTGCGCCCCGAGGCCGTCCGCGCGCTCCTGGACGGACGCGGTGACGCGCCCCTCGCCGTCTGCCGCTACGACGACGGCGTGGGGCATCCGTTCGCCTTCGCCCGGTCGATGCTGCCGGACCTGGCCACGCTGCACGGCGACAAGGCGGTCTGGAAACTCCTCGACCAGCGTGCGCCGTAGGTGGCGGAGGTGGTCGTGCCCGGACCGATCCCGCCGGACATCGACACGGAGGCCGACTACGAGCGGGCGCTCGCCGAACGGGAACGAACGCGATGAGCGGCGCGGCGCGGTCGGGAGCCGAGGACGACGTCCGGCGGCTGATCCCCGACGTCCCCAGCCTGCTGACCGCCCTGGACGGGGTCGACTACCTGGCCGACGACGGGCTGGCCACGGCGTTGTTCCTCGCTGTGCGCCTGCCCCAGCCGATCCTGCTCGAGGGGGAGCCGGGGGTCGGCAAGACCGAGGCGGCCAAGGCGCTGGCCCGGGTGCTGGACACGCCCCTGTTCCGGTTGCAGTGCTACGAAGGGATCGACGCGGGGGAAGCTCTGTACGAGTGGAACTACCCGCGCCAGCTGCTGGGCATCAGGCTGGCCGAGGCCCGTCAGGCCGACCTGGACGAGACGGAACTGTTCGGCCCCGAGTACCTGCTCCGCCGCCCCCTCCTGCAGGCGCTCGAGCACCGCGGGCCCCGCCCCGCGATGCTCCTCCTCGACGAGATCGACCGTGCCGACGCCGAATTCGAAGCGTTCACCTTCGAGCTGCTGGCCGAGGCGGCCGTCACCATCCCCGAGCTCGGAACGGTGCGGGCCACGCATCCGCCGATCGTCATCCTGACCTCCAACCGCACACGCGACCTGCACGATGCCCTGACCCGGCGCTGCCTGTATCACTGGATCGATTACCCCACCCCCCAGCGCATCGCCGAGATCGTGCGCCGTCGGGTGCCGGACAGCGCCGGGCCGATCGCCCTGCAGGCAGCCTCGGCCGTCACCCGGCTGCGGTCGCTGGACCTCGCGAAACCGCCCGGCATCGCCGAGGCCATCGACTGGGTGTCCGCGTTGACGGTGCTCGGGGTGGAGACGCTCGAAGCCGGGCATGTGGACCAGACCTGGGGGTCCATCCTCAAGAACCGCGACGACCTCGACCTGGCCGTCGGCCGCGGCGCCGCCTGGGTGCTGGGGGGGCGAACATGACTGAAACGGATGCCCGCGCCGGGCGTTCCAGCGTCGAGGCCGCAGCCCTGGCCACGGGCTTCACCACGGTGCTTCGACGCGCCGGGCTTCCGGGCTCCCCGGATCGTGCCGCCCGCCTGGCCGAGGCCCTCCGCCTCCTTCCGCACTCCGATCGCGACGCGTTGTATTGGACCTGCCGGGTGGTGCTCGTCTCCTCCCGGGAGCAGCTGCCTGTGTTCGACCGGGTCTTCGACGCCGTCTTCGGCGGCCGGCTCGATCCGGCCGACAGCCGCGGAGACCAGAACGCACCCCCGGGGATCGGGGCCGAACCTCGTACCCGCCCCACCCCCCGGCGGACCAGCGGCCGACCGAATCGGCCGGCCGGGAGACGGAGCGGAAGGAGCCTGCGATGGCTCCCGCCGGGGACGGCCCCGAGAACGACGAGGCGCCGGAGCGGGAGTCGGTGCTGATGGTGGCGTCGGCCGAGCAGCCACTGCACGACACGTCCTTCGCGGAACTGGCCCCCGACGAGGTGGCCCAGATCCGCACGCTCGTGCGGCGAATCAGGCTGTCCACGCCGGAACGGGTCACCCGCCGCGTCCGGAAGACCTCGACGACCACCCCACGGCTGGACCTGCGGCGTACTGTCCGCGCGGCGCAGCGCACCGGCGGCGAGCCCCTCCGGCTCGTCTACCGGCGCCGCCGCACCCGCCTGCGACGCCTGATCCTCCTCTGCGACGTGTCCGGGTCGATGGAACCGTACACGAGGGTGTTCCTCTCGCTGCTGCAGGGCGCCGTCTCAGGCGCCCAGGCCGAGGCCTCCGTCTTCTCGACCCGGCTGACCCGGCTCACCCGACAGCTGGCGGTGCAGAACCCGGACCAGGCGCTGGCACGCGCCGCCGCCTCGGTCGACGACTGGGCCGGCGGCACGCGTCTGGCGGAGAGCCTCCGCCGCTTCGTCGACGAGCACGGCCGGCGCGGCCTCGCCCGCGGAGCCGTCGTCGTGGTCATCTCCGACGGCTGGGCGATGGACGAGCCGGAGATGGTGGGCGCCCAGATGGCACGCCTGCGTCGCCTGGCCCACCGCATCGTCTGGGTCAACCCCCGGAAGGTGGCCCGGGACCACCAGCCGGCGGTGGGCGGCATGGCGGCGGCGCTGCCCTACGTCGACGCGTTCGTCAGCGGGCACAGCTACGCGGCGCTGACAGAAGTGGCGGCGGATATCCGCGCCGACCGCTCGGCGCCAGTCCAGAATCAGCCATTCCAGAATCGCCCACCCGAGAATCAGAGGACACGATAATGCAAATAGACAGCACTTTTTCCGTCGTCGCACCCATCGACCAGGTGTGGAAGACTCTGATGGACTTCGAACGTGTCGCCGGCTGCGTCCCGGGGGCGCAGGTGCTGAACAAGCTGTCGGATGACGCCTATCAGGTCGGTATGAAAGTGAAGCTGGGTCCGGTGACCATGCAGTACAAGGGGCAGATGACCGTCCTCGAGCGGGATGCGACGGCCCACCGTGCGGTGTTCGAGGGGCGCGCGCAGGAGACCCGCGGCCAGGGCACCTCGCAGGGCACGGCCACCCTCAGCCTGGTCGAAGAATCGGGGATGACCAAGGGCACGGTCAGCGCGGACGCCGCGCTGTCCGGCAAGGTCGCCGCCATGGGCCGGAGCATCATCGGCAGCGTCACCGACCAGATGATGGCCCTGTTCGCGGAGAACCTCCAGGCGATGGTCGGCGAAGGTCCCGCGGCGGTCGCGGGCAAGGCCGGCGAGGGCGGGACGAGCACGGAGCAGCCGCCCGCCGCACCGCCAGCCGCCGCACCCGCCGCGCCCCCCGCGGCGACGCCCCTGGCAGCCGCACCGGCG
>NZ_SOGM01000082.1:0-9604 GCF_004403545.1 Cryobacterium sp. TmT2-59
TCAAATCATCCGACGCCCTCATCGCCCTCGCCATGCTCAGCCTCGGCGGCCACAAACCCGTGCTCCCCGGCCGGGTTTAACCCACGGTTACGACAGGAGAGCCGAGATTCTGCCCGAAAATACGTTTTCGGCCTGTTTTGGGCCCGATTCGGGCAAAATCTCCGTCGAATTCGTTCGGGCACGCATCGACCACCGCCGTGCGGACTCGTCCGGCTAGCTGTTGCCGCGCTCCCAGAAACTCGGACCGACGGGTTCCGTGAAGTCGCTCCGGGCGATGCTGTCGGGCTGGTCGTGGCCGGGCGAGTCGGAACTCGGCGCGGGATTCAGCGGGTCGTGACGGACCCTCCGAGCGAGGCGATGGCGCGGAGGAGGCGTGGGCCGGCGGCGAACCAGGCGACGAGCATCAGGGCCAGCGACGCGGCGAAGATCCAGAAGCCGGTCCAGCCGTCGTCGCTCTGCGCCGCGTACATGTGGTTCAGGTTGCGGAGCGCGCCGGTGGCGAAGACCAGGGTGACGTGGATCACGATAAAGAACAGGAAGAAGACCATGACGCCGACGTGGGCGACCCGGGTCGGGCCGAGCGGGACCAGCTTGCTGAGCCGGCGTGAGGTCCAGATCGGCGACAGACGGATGCCCGTGGCCAGGGCCAGCGGAGCCGCCACGAACACGATGAAGAAGTAGCTCAGGGTCTGGAGGGCGTTGTACTTCACCCAGCCGTCGCCGACCGGCCAGTTCAGGGAGGCGTACTGGATGGCTGCCGAGACGGCGTTGGGGATGATGCCCCAGCTGACCGGAACAATGCGAACCCACTGGCCGGTGGCGAAGAGCAGCACGTAGAAGGCGAGGCCGTTCAGCACCCAGAGGGCGTCGACCGTGAGGTGCACCCAGACGTTGATCCCCATCCGGGTGGGGGCTCCCGCGGTGCGGAGGAGGCCCGTGTTCCGCCGGGTCCAGAACATGGCCGGACGTCCCTGGCTGCGAATCTGCCAGCCCGAACGAACGATGAAGAGGATGAAGAAGGCGTTCAGTCCGTGCTGCCAGGCGAGCCAGGCCGGAAAGCCGACGGGTGCCCAGGTGGGTAACGCCGAGGCCCCCGGGAACTCGGCCAGGAAAGACTGCATCTCCGGCAGGGTACGAAGCCCCTTGGCGGCGAGCACCACCCCGGCCAGCAGCGCGATCGCCACGGGGATTGCCCAGGCCAGCTTGAACCAGACGCCACGGCCGGAGCCGATCTGACCGGCGCTGTCCGGTGTCACCGGCCGCCCTGTCGCACGATCGAGCAGTTCGGCATGGGGTTCTATCTTTCTGATGAAGAGCGGATGACGGGAATCGAACCCGCGCTATCAGCTTGGGAAGCTGAAGTTCTACCATTGAACTACATCCGCACGTCCGATCAGCGGGCGAGCCCGGATCGGAACGGTGCCAGCATATCAAGTCCGCGCCGTTAGGCTGGACCCGTGCTGCTCTCGGATCGCGATATCAAGGTTGAAATCAACGCGGGACGAATCAGTCTGGAGCCCTATCAGGCCGACATGATCCAACCGTCGAGCATCGATGTGCGTCTGGACGGCTTCTTCCGCCTCTTCGACAACCACAAGTACCCCTACATCGACCCGGCCGAGGACCAGCCGGATCTGACCCGGCTGATCGAGACCGCCGCCGACGAGCCCTTCATCCTGCACCCGGGCGAGTTCGTGCTCGGAGCGACGTATGAGAAGGTCACCCTTCCCGACGATGTGGCCGCCCGGTTGGAAGGAAAGAGCTCGCTGGGGCGGCTCGGGCTTCTGACGCACTCCACGGCCGGCTTCATCGATCCCGGTTTCACCGGCCACGTGACGCTCGAACTGAGTAACGTGGCGACTCTGCCGATCAAGCTCTGGCCCGGCATGAAAATCGGGCAGCTGTGCTTCTTCCGCCTGAGTTCGCCAGCCGAGCGCCCCTACGGATCCAGTGAGTACAGCTCGCGGTACCAGGGTCAGCGCGGGCCGACCGCCTCGCGGTCATTCCTGAACTTCCACCGCACGGATGTCCGGCCGTCGACCGGCCCGGCTACCGATGCGGACCTCGCCCGGGGCGAGTAGCTCCGACTCCCGGAGGCACCGGTTCATACGGATGCAACATACGCCCGGTAAAATCGGGGAATGACCACATCCGTGCCCAGTTTCACCGAGGCGCTCGTCGCCCCGGGACCGACGCCCGAGTACCCCGGACGGATGCGCCGGTTCGGCCAGCTCGTCGGAGCCTGGGCGGCGAAGGGGTCGCGCCTGAACGAGGTCAGCGGCGAATGGACCGAACGCGAATTCACCTGGATCGTCGAGTTCGTGCTGGACGGGCGCGCGGTGCAGGACGTGGAACTCGTCGTGAGCGGCTCGCATCCGACCGGCTTCAAAACCGTCTCGACGGCCCTACGGGTGTACGACCCGGATGCCGGGGCCTGGCGGGTCAGCTACTTCGCGCCGGCCGAAGGGGAATACTGCCACCTCGTGGCCACCCCGCACCGCAACGGTCTGCGCCAGGACGGCACCGGCACCGACGGTCGGCCGATCCGCTGGAACTTCGTCTCGATCACGGCCGACGCCTACGCCTGGGAGGGCTGGGTGTCCAACGACGAGGGCACGACCTGGCTGCTGGTGGAGCACAACGAGGCCACGCGCATCCGTTAGCCGATCTGGTCCTGCATGGCCTTCACCGGCAGCAGCAGCAGCAGCCCGGCGAGCAGCACCAGCATGATGCCGAGGATGCCCCAGTAGGTGGCCCCGAAGATCGTCACCATCAGGGCAAACATGGTCGGTGCGAGAAAGCTCACGGCACGGCCCGTCGTCGCGTACAGGCCGAACACCTCCCCTTCGCGGCCGGCCGGGATCAGCCGGGCCAGGAAGGTTCGGCTGGCCGACTGGGCCGGTCCGACGAAGAATGTGAGGGCCAGGCCCGCCGTCCAGAACACGATCTGACCGCCGTCGTGCAGCAGGAATACGAGGCTGCCGCAGACGATCAGGCCGATCAACGCGGTGACCATGATCGGTTTCGCGCCCAGCCGGTCGTCCAGCGACCCGGAGATGATGGTGGCGATACCGGCCACGACGTTGGCGGCGATCGCGAAGATGATCACCTCGCCGGGCGAGAACCCGAACACGGATGCCGCGAGCACGCCGCCGAATGTGAACACCCCGGCCAGTCCGTCCCTGAAGATCGCGCTCGCCGCGAGGAAGTAGACCGTATGGCGACTGGTCCTCCACAGGCGCGCGATGTCCTGACCGAGCACGACGTATGACCGGAGGAAACTCACGCGCTGCCGGCGCGTGGCGGCGGAGGAGCGGTATTCGGGCACCGACAGCAGCACCGGCAGGGCGAACAGGCCGAACCAGGCGGCCGCGATGAGCATCGCGACGCGCACCGACAGCCCGTTGTCGCCGGTCACGCCGAACAGGCCCACCTCCGGGCTGATGAAGCCGAAATACACGATGAGCAGGAGGACGATGCCGCCGAGGTACCCCATGCCCCAGCCGAAGCCGCTGACCTTGCCGATGGTGCGGGCAGTGGAGACCTGGGCGAGCATGGCATTGTAGTTGACGCTGGCGAACTCGAAGAAGACGTTTCCGGCCGCCACCAGGAACAAACCGAGCAGCAGGAAGTCCGGAGACGCCTGCACGAAGAACATCGCCGCGGTGAGGGCCACGACGATGAATGTGTTGATGCCCAGCCACAACTTGCGCCGCCCGGCCGTGTCCGACCGCTGGCCGGTGACCGGGGCGAGCACGGCCACCAGGATGCCGGCGATCGCCAGGGCCCAGCCGAGCTGGGCGGAGATGACGTCCTTGTCGCCGAACGCGGTGCCCGTGATGTACACGGTAAAGACGAAGGTCGTGACGACCGCGTTGAACGCGGCGGATCCCCAGTCCCAGAAGGCCCAGGCGAAGACGCGCCCTCTGCTGATCGCGCCTGGCAGTACCTGGGCGTCCGTGCCGCCTTGCTCCGTAATCCCGGTCATGCGCTGAGGCTAGTGGATCGCGGTAACCGACACGCAGCGTCGTGTGGTGAATCTTATAGTTGAGTCACTCACGCTCAACTCTCAGCTGCCCGGCTTGACTCCGATTTGAGACACTGGCACACTTGAGCCTGCACCACTCAACTCTGAGAAATCAGGGTGACCACAATACTCTGAAGGAGAACGCACACATGGCCCGTGCAGTAGGCATCGACCTCGGAACCACCAACTCTGTGGTGGCCGTCCTCGAGGGTGGAGAACCCACCGTCATCGCGAACGCCGAAGGCTTCCGGACCACGCCGTCCGTCGTCGCCTTCACCAAGGACGGCGAGGTGCTGGTCGGCGAGACCGCCAAGCGCCAGGCCGTCACCAACGTCGACCGCACCATCTCGTCGGTCAAGCGCCACATGGGCACCGACTGGAACGTCGCCATCGACGACAAGAAGTTCACCCCGCAGGAGGTCTCGGCCCGCATTCTGGCCAAGCTCAAGCGGGACGCCGAGGCGTACCTGGGCGACAAAGTGACGGATGCCGTCATCACCGTTCCGGCGTACTTCAACGACGCCGAGCGCCAGGCCACCAAGGAAGCCGGCGAGATTTCCGGCCTCAACGTGCTCCGCATCATCAACGAGCCCACCGCGGCCGCTCTGGCCTACGGCCTGGACCGGGGCAAGGAAGACGAGCTCATCCTGGTCTTCGACCTCGGCGGCGGAACGTTCGACGTCTCCCTCCTCGAGGTGGGCAAGGACGACGACTTCTCCACCATCCAGGTGCGTTCCACCGCGGGGGACAACCGCCTCGGCGGCGACGACTGGGACCAGCGCATCGTGGATCACCTGATCAAGAAGTTCAAGGAAACCACCGGCGTCGACGTCTCCAAGGACAAGATCGCCAAGCAGCGTCTCAAGGAAGCCGCCGAGCAGGCCAAGAAGGAACTCTCGAGCAGCATGTCGGCGAGCATCCAGCTGCCCTACCTGTCGCTGACCGAGAACGGCCCGGCGAACCTCGACGAGACGCTCACCCGCGCCCAGTTCGAGAAGATGACCGAAGACCTGCTCGACCGCACGAAGAAGCCGTTCCAGGACGTCATCCGTGAAGCCGGCGTCAAGGTGGAAGACATCGCCCACGTCGTTCTCGTCGGCGGCTCCACCCGCATGCCCGCCGTGTACGAGCTCGTCAAGGCCGAGACCGGTGGCAAGGACCCGAACAAGGGCGTCAACCCGGACGAGGTCGTCGCCGTCGGCGCCGCGCTGCAGGCCGGCGTGCTGAAGGGCGAGCGCAAGGACGTTCTGCTCATCGACGTCACCCCGCTGAGCCTCGGCATCGAGACCAAGGGCGGCATCATGACCCGCCTGATCGAGCGCAACACGGCCATCCCGACCAAGCGCAGCGAGACCTTCACCACGGCCGACGACAACCAGCCGTCCGTCGCGATCCAGGTCTTCCAGGGTGAGCGCGAATTCACCCGCGACAACAAGAACCTCGGCACGTTCGAGCTGACCGGCATCGCGCCCGCCCCGCGCGGCATCCCGCAGGTGGAGGTCACCTTCGACCTCGACGCCAACGGCATCGTGCACGTGTCCGCCAAGGACAAGGGCACCGGCAAGGAGCAGTCGATGACCATCACGGGCGGTTCCTCGCTCGCGAAGGAAGACATCGAGCGCATGGTGCGCGAGGGCGAAGAGCACGCCGCCGAGGACAAGCGCCGCCGCGAGGCAGCCGAGACTCGCAACACGGCCGAGCAGCTCGCCTACTCGATCGAGAAGCTGATCAAGGAGAACGACGAGAAGCTGCCCGAGGACGTCAAGTCCGAGGTGCAGGCCGACGTTGACGCCCTCAAGTCCGCGCTCGCCGGAGACGACGACGCGGCCGTGAAGACCGCCTTCGACAAGCTCAACGAGAGCCAGGGCAAGCTCGGCGAGGCCATCTACAAGTCCAGCCAGGCGGATGCCGCGCCCGGCGCCCCGTCCGACTCCGAGCCCACCGCTGAAGCGGGCAACCCCGACGAAGACGTTGTCGACGCCGAGGTTGTCGACGACGAGGACGAAGCGAAGAAGTAATGGCAGACGACACGAAGCGTCCAGAGGACGAGCCGTTTGAAGAGGGGGCACCCGTCGAGGGTGCCCCCGGGGCGGGCGGCGCGGAGCAGTCCGCGTCGGAGCCTTCCGAATCGGCGGACGCGGAGTTCTCGGCCGAGGGCATCGAAGAGGACGAGCTGACGGTGCAGGACATTCTGGACGCCGCCAACCGCGAAGTCGCCGAGCCCACGAGCGAGCACCTCGCCGACCTCAAGCGCGTCACGGCCGAGTACGCCAACTACCGGCGCCGCACCGAGGCGAACCGCGAGGTCGAGCGCGAGCGCGTCACCGTGGACGTCGTCAAGGGTCTGATCCCTGTGCTCGACGACCTCGATCGTGCTGAAAAGCACGGCGACCTCACCGAGGACTCGGCGTTCAGCACCATCGCGGCCAAGCTGCGGACGAGCGTCGAGCGACTGGGCGTTAAGCCGTTCGGCGCCGTCGGCGAGCCGTTCGATCCGACCATTCACGAGGCGATCTTCCAGCTGCCCACAGCGGATGTCGACACGGAAACCGTCGGGGACGTGATCGAGACCGGTTACTTCCTCGGCTCATCTCTCCTGCGCGTGGCCAAGGTCGTCGTTCAGGTACCGAGCGATGGCTAGCCAGGACTGGTTCGATAAGGACTTCTACAAGGTCCTGGGCGTCTCGAAGGACGTGACCCCGGCTGAGCTGAAGAAGGCGTATCGCAAACTCGCCCGCAAGTACCACCCGGACTCCAACCCGGGCAATCCTGCGGCCGAGGCGAAGTTCAAGGAGATCAGCGAGGCACACTCGGTGATCGGTGACCCTGCGCAACGCAAGGAATACGACGCCGTGCGCGCGATGGGCGGTGGAGCTCGCTTCACCGCCCCGCGCCCCGGCGGAGGCCAGGCCGGAGGCTTCGACGACGTCTTCGGCGGCATGTTCGGCGGCGGAGCGCGTCAGCAACAGCCCGGCTACTCCTACGAGCAGGGCGGGTTCGATGACCTGCTCGGCGGCATGTTCGGCCGCGGCCAGGGCGGCGGATTCGGCACCTCCAGCGGCGGTTTCCGCGGCTACGGCGGACCGACCCGGGGCCGGGACGTGGTCGCGTCGACCACGGTCGACTTCATCACGGCCACCCATGGTGACCAGATCACCCTGCAGACGCAGGATGGCCGGGCCATCAAGGTCAAGATTCCGGCCGGAGTGGCCGACGGGCAGAAGATCAAGCTGCGCGGCCAGGGGCAGCACAGCCCCGACGGCGGCGAGGCCGGCGACATCGTGCTCACCGTCAACGTGCGCAAACATCCGGTCTTCGAGCGGGATGGGCTGAACCTGCGAGTCGCGGTTCCGGTCACGTTCGTGGAGGCGGCTCTCGGCGCCACGATCGAGGTGCCGACCCTCGGCGGCGCGCCGGTCAAACTGCGCATCGCCGCCGGCACGCCGAGCGGCCGCGTGCTCCGGGTCAAGGGGCGCGGTGTCGTGACGCCCAAGGGCACCGGGGACCTCCTGGCCGAGGTGCAGGTCGCCGTTCCGTCACACCTGTCGAAGGACGCCGAGGAGAAACTCATGGCCTTCGCCGAGGCGGTGCCCAAAGAGAACCCGCGCGACGATCTTCTGGCGAAGGCGAGAGACTGACGGTGGATGAGAACACCCGGGTCTTCGTAATCTCGATGGCCGCCGAGCTTGCGGGTATGCACCCGCAAACCCTGCGCCAATACGATCGCCTGGGGCTGGTGAGTCCCGACCGCACACCCGGTCGGTCTCGCCGGTACTCGATGCGGGATGTGGCGAAGCTGCGTGAGATCGCGGAACTGGGCGCCGAAGGCGTGAGCCTTGAAGGCATCCGTCGCATCCTGGGGCTGGAAGACCACGTGCGCACCCTCGAATCCCGACTTCGGGAACTCGAATCGGCCCTGGCCGATGAACTGCTCAACCGTCCGGGCCGCCGCGTCTTCGCGGCCGGCTCGGCCGGTGAGGTCATCTCGATGCGTGCCGGCACCCGGACGCGGCGGTCGAATCAGATCGTCATCTGGCGCCCGCTCGATCACGGCGCCCTTCCACTCAAACGCCGGGAATAGGGCCCCGCGCCGGGCTAGCCTGAGGGAATGTCTGATTTTTCCTTCGACCGTCTGCGGCGCTACCCCGATGTGGAGGCCGATAACCTCTTCGCCGTGGATGCGAGCGACCGGCTGATCCTTGATCAGGCGGCCGATGCGCTGGGACCGGCAGAGGCCGGCGAGGTCGTCGTGCTCGAGGACAAATACGGGGCGCTCACCCTCGGCGCGGCGGCGCTGGCGGCTGCCCGCGACATCCGGGTGCACCAGGACGCACTCTCCGGGGAACTGGCCCTCGCCCGCAATGCGGCCGAGGCCGGTCTCTCCGACCGGTACCGCTCACTCGAGCTCGGCGAGGACCTGCTGGTGAATGCACGCGTGGTGCTGATGCAGTTGCCACGCAGCCTCGCCGCCCTCGATGAGCTTGCCGCCGCCATCGCTCGGTTCGCGGCACCGGACGTCGTCGTGATCGCCGGCGGGCGCATCAAGCACATGACCACGGCCATGAACGAGGTGCTTAGCCGGCATTTCGGTTCAGTCTCCGTCTCCCCGGCCCGGCAGAAATCCCGGGTGCTGACGGCATCCGTCCCCCTCCTGGCCGCAACGGATGGAGCCGTCTGGCCCCAATTCGTGGTTCATGCCGATTTAGGTCTGACGGTCAGTGCGCATGGGGCCGCTTTCGCCGGGACCACGATCGACATCGGTACGCGCTACCTGCTCGAGTTCTTGGACCGGATGAAGCCGGATGCTCAGGCGGCCATCGACCTCGGCTGCGGCACTGGCGTGATCGCGGCCGCCCTCGCCCGGCGTCGGCCGCGGTTGTGCGTGATCGCCACTGACCAGTCGGCCGCGGCCGTGGCCTCCGCCCGGGCGACCATGGCGGCCAATGAATTGCTGGATCAGGTCACCGTCGTGAGAGATGATGCGTTGAGCAGCCAGCCGGATGCGTCGGCGGAGCTGATCGTGCTGAACCCGCCGTTCCACATCGGTTCGTCGGTGCACGCCGGCATCGCGCTCAAGCTCTTCGACGATGCGGGGCGGGTGCTCCGACCGGATGGTGAGCTGTGGACGGTGTGGAACACCCACCTGGGCTACCGTCCAGCGCTGACTCGACTGGTCGGGACCACCCACCAGGTGGGTCGGAACTCCAAGTTCACCGTCACCGTATCGACGAGGCGATGACCGGGCGCGGGCCGCTCCGGCCGGGATCGATCAAGGCCGCTTGAGGCCATCGAAACCCGACACGCCCGGGATGCTGGAGCAAGTTGCGCGTCCCCGGTATTCACCGTAATGTCATTCAAGTCACCCCACAGGTTCGGAAAGCCGCAGAGCTTCCCGCCCTCAAGTGGGACGAAGGTTTTAGTTTCTTCTCATTCGCCTTTCCCGTTCAGGGAGCGACTGAGTAGAAACCAAGATGGTAACTCCCTCCGGCTGATGGTCGAGTTGGGTTTAGTGGTTGTTTGAGTTTGCTTTGGCGAACTGGAGATGAGCTGCTGGCCTCGATTTGACACGTTCTTGCC
>NZ_SOGM01000046.1:0-10039 GCF_004403545.1 Cryobacterium sp. TmT2-59
ACAGGGTTTAACACCCTCCGCCTTCGATTAACAGCGTCCACGCCGGGCCAGTCCGATCTGACTAGACGTGTACCGCTACCGACAATCGATTAGGACTCACTCATCTAGTGCGCGTTCCCTGCCGGATCCTGACCGGTGGTTCGCCCTGCAGCCTGGATTCAGGCGGAGAGCGTCAGAACGAGACTCCGCAGACCAGCGCCGCGTTCGCGAACGGCGTGGCCTCGCCCGTGCGGATAAAGAGCTTCGCCGAGGCGGAGAGGCTCTTCAGGTCCTCGTGACTGATGTACTCGATCTCATCGAAGCGCTCGGACAGCCACGCCCCGGCGGGCGCGGTCCTGGCTTCCTCCGCCGCGACGCAGCCCTGGAATACGAGCTCGTCGCGCAGGGCGTCGAGCACCTGCTCGAACCGCGGAATGCCGTGCACCAGCGCCAGGTCGATCACGGGGACCCCCCGAGGGATCGGCATGCCGCAGTCCGCGAGGAGAACGATATCCGTGTGCCCGAGCCGGGCCAGCGCGCCCGACAGTTCGGCGTTCAGGATGCCCCGCC
This sequence comes from Cryobacterium sp. TmT2-59, assembly GCF_004403545.1. Taxonomy (NCBI): domain Bacteria; kingdom Bacillati; phylum Actinomycetota; class Actinomycetes; order Micrococcales; family Microbacteriaceae; genus Cryobacterium; species Cryobacterium sp. TmT2-59. Next base: position 550 of record NZ_SOGM01000046.1, read on the forward strand.
GCTTCATGCGGGCACCGTCCCGTCCAGAGTCGGCAGCGCGTCGGCGAGGGTCGGATACGAGGTCTGGGTTCCGCGGCTCTGCACCGCGAAGGCCCCGACTCGCACGGCCAGCCGAACGGCCTCCGACAGGGTCACCCCCGCGGCCAGCTGTGCGCTCAGGGCGCCGACGAAGGCGTCGCCGGCTCCGGAACTGTCCACGGCGACGACCGTGGGCGAGGCCACGGTGTGGGTGCCGTCCCAGTCGGCGCAGATGGCTCCCTTCGCGCCGCGGGTCAGCACGACGGATGCGACGCCCCACTCCAGCAGCCGGGCGACAAGCTCGGCGTCCTCCGTCGGGATCGGGCGGTCCGGCTCCAGTTGCGCGAGCACGAGGGCGGCCTCGTGCTCGTTCACGACCAGCGGGTCCGCGCGGCGGATCGCCGCGGCATCCAGTGGGATCACGGGCGCCAGGTTCAGCACGACGCGCCCCGTCGCCAGCCGCGTTGCGGCGACGATGCCCGCGGCGGGGATCTCGCCCTGGAGCACCACCACGGCGGCCGACGCGATGACGGCCGCGTTGGCCTCGACGGCCTCGGCCCCCATCATCGCGTTGGCACCGGGGATGACCACGATCGTATTCTCCCCGTCGTCGGCCACCGCGACCAGGGCGAGCCCGGTGGGACCGTCGACAGTTCGCACGGCCGACTGGTCGACGCCCGCGCGGGTCAGGATCGCCGTAGCCACCTGGGCCTGCGAGTCCCGGCCGACGGCGCCGACCATGCGCACGGAGGCGCCGAGCTGGGCCGCGGCCACGGCCTGGTTGGCGCCCTTGCCGCCGGGCAGGAACTCCATCGACGTTCCGATGAGGGTCTCGCCCGGCTGCGGGTGCCGGTCGATCCGGATCAGCTGGTCTACGTTGATGGATCCGACGACGACCACCGACCCGGGCCCGGTGTCGCCGGACGGTGCAGGGAGAGTGCTGCCGGTGAAGTCACTCACTTGGCGAAGTCGCCCACATTCGTCTTGGTGACGGAGACGACCTCGACGGGAACGTTCTTCTCGATCTTCTCGCCCTTGATGGCCTTGACGGCCAGTTCGACGGCGAGCTTGCCGAGTTCGGCCGGCTGCTGCGCGATGGTGGCGACGAGGGTGCCGGCCTTGATGGCGGCGAGTCCGTCGGAGGTGCCGTCGAAGCCGACGACGGAGACCTCGGTGCCGGCCTTGGCGCCGAGGGCCTGGATGGCGCCGAGCGCCATCTCATCGTTCTCGGCGAAGAGTCCGGTCACTCCCGGGTTGGACTGCATCAGGTTGGTGGTGACGTCGAGCGCGGCGGCTCGGTCGAAGTTCGCGGTCTGCTTGGCGACCACGGTGATCCCGGGGTAGGCCTTCATTCCCTCTTCGAAACCGGCGCCGCGGTCGCGGCTCGCCGACGTTCCGGAGACGCCCTGCAGTTGGATCACGCTGCCCTTCTCGCCCATGGCCTTGGCGAGTTCGTCGGCAGCCTGACGGCCGCCCGCCACGTTGTCGCTGGCGACAAGGGAGTCGAGGTCGGCACCGTTGACCGTGCGGTCAACACCGATGACCGGGATACCGGCCTTGAGCAGGGCGTTCACGGACGAGGCGGCGGCATCCGAGTCAACCGGGTTCACGATCACGGCCTTGGTGCTGCCCGAGGCGGCGGTCGCGAGCTGGTTGGCCTGGGTGGCCGAGTCGTTCTGGGCGTCGACGATGTTCAACTGCACTCCGGCGTCCTTGGCGGCGGCCTGGGCGCCGTCGCGCAGTTCAACGAAGAACGGGTTGTTCAGGGTGGAGATGGCCATCACGATCTTGTCGCCGGAGGCCTCGCCCCCGCCGCCACGGCCGCAGGCGGTGGTTCCGGCCAGGATCAGTGCCGCGGTGGCAGTCAGTGCTGCAATTTTCAAAAACGAGGACGACTTCATTGTTTTTCCTTTGGGTGTAGTTGGTGTAGTTGGTGTAGTTGGGTGGTGCGGGGTGAGAGGGTCAGCTGTTGCGGGTCTTGCGGCGCAACACGTCGACTCCGACGGCGAGGGCGATGACGAGGCCGATCACGACCTGCTGCCAGAACGAGGTGACGTTGAGCAAGTTGAGGCCGTTGCGGATGACGACGAGCACCAGGGCGCCGACGAAGGTGCCGGAGATCTTGCCGAGGCCACCCGAGAGGGACGCACCGCCGATGACGACCGCGGCGATGGCGTCGAGCTCGTAGCCGGCCGCCGCCTGGGGCTGGGCGGAGTCGAGGCGGCCGGCCAGCAGCAATCCGGCGAGGGCTGCGAAGAGGCCGGCCAGGGCGAACACGGTGACGAGGATGCGCTTGACGGGCAGTCCGGACAGCCGCGCCGCCTCGGCGTTGCCGCCGACGGCGTACATGGAGCGGCCGATCACGGTGCGGTTGAGCAGGAACGAGGCAACCAGGGCCGCGAGCACGAGGATCACGATCGGCATCGGCACGGGTCCGATGTTGCCGCCGAGGAAGGAGACCTCCGCGGCGGTCTTGATCGGGCGGCCGTCCGAGATGACGAGGGTCAGGCCGCGGGCGACGCTGAGCATGGCGAGGGTGGCGATGAAGGAGGGCAGCTTGCCGTAGGCGTTGGCCAGTCCGTTGATGGTCCCGGCCAGGAGACCGACCGCCAGGCCGCCCAGGAGGGCGAGCCAGCCGGGGAGGCCGCCGCTGGCGAAGAGCCAGCCGGACGACATGGCCGACAGGGCCGCCACGGCGCCCACCGACAGGTCGATCCCGCCCGCGACGATGACGAAAGTCATACCGAAGGCCAGCACGGCCACGGTCGACACCTGGATGCCGATGTTGAGCAGGTTCTGCGCGGTCAGGAAGTCGGGGGTCGCGATGAACAGGGCGATGCAGAGAACGACGAGGCCGACGAGGGCGCCGTTGTTGGCGAGGAACTTCTTGTAGTTGAAGCTTCGGCGCTTCGCCGGCAGGATTGTGGTGGACATGGTGTGCTTCCCTATCTCTAATCGTTCTGCTCGTCGACATCGCGGGCGGCGAGTGTCATGACTGCGTCTTGGGTGGCTTCGGCCGCGGTGAGCTCGCCCGCGATCCGGCCGTCGCGCATCACGAGGATGCGGTCGCTCATGCCGAGAATCTCGGGCAACTCGCTGGAGACCATCAGGATGGCTCCCCCGGCCGCCGTGATGGCGTTCATCAGTTCGTAGATCTCGACCTTGGCGCCCACGTCGACGCCGCGGGTGGGCTCGTCAAGCAGCAGCACCGTGGAAGCGGCGATGATCCAGCGGCCGAACACGGCCTTCTGCTGGTTACCGCCGGAGAGAGCGCGGATCGGCTGGTCGATGGTGTGCATCCGGATGCGCAGCTTCTTGGCCACTTCCGAGGCCCGGCGGCGCTGGCCGGTGAAGTCGACCAGCCCCATCCTGGCGGTGGACGCGAGGGTGGCGTAGCCGAGGTTGTCGTTGACGGATGCGTCGAGCACCAGCCCCTCTCCCTTGCGGTCCTCGGGCACGTGCCCGATGCCCGCGGCGATGGCCGCCGGGATGCTGCCGTGGGGCAGGACCTGTCCGCGCACCGCGACGGAGCCGGAGGAGTAGTTGTCGACCCCGGCGATGGCCCGGATCAGTTCGGTGCGGCCGGCTCCGACCAGCCCGGCGATGCTGAGCACCTCGCCGGCCTTGACGGTGAAGCTGATGTCGTCGAACTTTCCGGCCGAGGTGAGCTTCTCGACCCGGAGGATCTCGGCGGCCTCGCCCGAATGTCCGGCAACGCGCGGGAACTGGTCCTCGATGCTGCGGCCGACCATGAGTTTGACGAGGTCGGCTTCGGGCGTGGACGCGGGCACTTCGGCGATGAATTCGCCGTCGCGCAGCACGGTGACGGTGTCACCGACCTCGGCGATCTCGTCGAGGTGGTGGCTGATGAACAGCATCCCCACTCCGCGGCGGCGCAGGTCCGCCATCACGGCGAACAGGCTTTCGGTCTCGTGGCGGGTCAGGGCGGCGGTGGGCTCGTCCAGAATCAGGATGCGGGCATTGATGCTCAGGGCCTTGGCGATTTCGACCAGTTGCTGCTGGGCGATGCCCAGCTCGCCGACCAGGGTGTCGACGTCGACGTCGAGCCCGATCAGGGCGAGGGCGGCGCGCGCCCGGTTGCGCAGGGCGCTGCGGTCGACCATGCCGTGTTTGGTGGGCGTGCGTCCGAGCATGACGTTCTCGGCGATGCTCATCGTGGACACCAGGTTGAGTTCCTGGTGGATGGTGGCGATTCCGAGCTCCTCGGCGGCCCGGGTCGTGGGCAGGACGACCGTCTTCCCGTCGACGACGATGTGACCGGCGTCGGGTTGGTACACGCCCGCCATCATCTTGATCAGGGTGGACTTGCCGGCGCCGTTCTCGCCGAGCAGCACCTGCACCTGGCCGGCGTAGACGCTGACGGTGACGTCTTTGATGACCGTCACCGGGCCGAAGCTTTTGCCCACGTTCTGCAGGGTGACCAGTGGTTCTTGACTCATTTCAGTTCTTCCTCGGGCGGAGCCCGGCTGAGGGGGAGATGGGCGACGACGATGAGGCCCGGATGATGAGTTCGCTGGGCAGCACCACCGATTCCGGGGTACCGCCGGCGATGACCTGCAGGAGCATCTCGACGGCCAATCGGCCCATGTCTTCGACGCTGTGGGAGATGACGCTGAGTGCGGGGTTGAGCAGGGCGAACCACTCGACGTCGTCGAAGGCGATCATCGCGATGTCCGTGCCGATACGCAAGCCCCGCTTGTGCAGGATGGCGAGGGCGCCCACGGCCATCAGGCTGTCCGCGGCCAGCAGGGCGGTGGGCGGCTCGTCGAGGTCGAGCAGCGCATGCACGCCCGCCGAGCCGCTCGCCGCCTGGAAGTCACCGAAGTAGACGAGTTCGGGGTCCTGGCTGAGCCCGGTGTCCGCCACGGCAGAGGTGAAGGCCGCGAACCGCTCCCGACCGGTCGAGGTGGCTTGCGGGCCCGAGATGTACCCGATCCGGGTATGACCGACGGATGAGAGGTGCTCGACGGCCTGGCGGATGCCGGCCTCACTGTCGGTCGTCACGCTCGGCACATCGATGCCGTCCACCGTGCGGTCGACGAACACCGTGGGGATCTCCCGCTCGATCAGGGAGGCGATGCTGCCGCTGCCGTCGCCGAGCGGCGCCACGATGATGCCGTCCACCCGGCGAGAGATCAGGGTGTCCAGGTAGCGGTCCTGCTGTTCCTTGCGCTCATTGGCGTTGCCGAGCAGGGTGACGTACCCCTCGGAGAGCGCGGCCTGCTCGACGGTGTGGGCGAGGTCGGCGAAGAACGGGTTGCGAACATCCGACACCAGCAGGCCGATGGAATCGCTGCGGGTGGAGCGCAGTGCCCGCGCCTGGGCGTTGGGCCGGTAGTCCAGCTCGGTGATGGCCGCGGCCACCCTGGCCCGCGCCCCGGGCGAGGTGGCCGGGTTGCCGGAAAGCACACGGGACGCGGTGGCCGCCGAGACGCCGGCCAGCGACGCCACATCCTTGATCGTGATCTCCGCCATCGTGTCACCCCTTTGTGTTCATGGAATCGTTTCCATGGAATCGATTCCATACTAGATCGCGAGGTGAGCGAATGTCAATGCGTGCCGCCCTGCGAGCCGCAACGGGCCGACCCCTGCCGGGCGGAGAACCGACCCGGCCGATCAGGCCTGGGGCGCGAGGCCCCGGTCCGCGTTAAGCAGCCCGAGGGCGAAGTACTCGACCCGGTTCTTGCCCTGCGCCTTGGCGGCGTACATCGCCACGTCGGCCCGGTGCACCAAACCCTCGACGCCGACCCCGGGGATCGCCGTCGCGACGCCGATGCTGGCGCCGACCCGCACGGAGCGCCCGCCTGCACCGCCGCCGATCGGGAAGGGTGCGTGGATGGCCGCCACCATCCGCTCGGCCACCGCGGCCGCGGCCTCCGGGGTCGTGTCCCGCAGCAGCACCGCGAACTCGTCGCCGCCGAGTCGGGCGCAGAGGTCCGTCGGACGGGTGCAGCGCAGCAGCCGGGCTGCCACATCCACCAGCAGGGCATCGCCGGCGCCGTGACCTAAGGCGTCGTTGACGTCCTTGAAGTCGTCCAGGTCGAGGAACAGCACCTGCGTTTCATGCGAACCGGCCTCGGCGATCGTCTCGGCCAACCCGGCCAGGAACGACGATCGGTTGTCGAGCAGGGTCAGCGAGTCGGTGCGGGCCAGCATCGTCAGGTCCCGGTGGGCGTCGCTGGTGCGGATCGCCAGGGCCACCTGGGCGACGAGGCCCCGCACCGACAAGAGAACCTCGGCGGGCATCCGTCTGGGGGCGCCGACCAGCAGCCAGCCGCGGTGATCGCGGCCCTCGAAAGCCAGGCACTCCCACATCACGGGCGTTCCGACGGCGGCGTTGAGGGGTGCCGGGTCGAGGATGCGCGCGTAGGCGGACCCCGGCCGGGTGAACAGCACGTCGGCCGCCAGCCGGGTCGGCGCCGTGCGGAAGGTGCCGGCGGTTCCGTCCACTCTGAGGTCAGAGCCTTCCGCAACCACTCTGAGCAGGCGCAGCCCGGGAGCGGCGGCGCATAAATCGGTCGAGGCATCCCAGGCCAGGGCGATGATCGCGTCAGGGTCTACCGCGCCGAGCAACTGGGCACCGGTCTCGGCCAGAACCCGGTCGCGGCCGATGCTCTGGTCCCGGGCCACGAGGGATTTGCCCAGCTGCCGGGCGATGGCCACGGTGACGAAGAGGGCGGGAAGCACCGCCGAGTAGATGCCGGGATCGATTCCGAACTCGGTCCCGAACAGCAGCGGCCACAGCCCGAAGGGCAACCCCAGAGCGGCCGCATAGAGGCAGACCCGGAGCAGCGCCTGCCAGGCGGAGCCGTACAGGCTGCGAAACCACAGGGCCCCGAACACGACAATCACCACGGCCCCGGGCTGGGGTGAGGCGAGCGCGATGCCGATGAGCGCCGCCGCATCGACGATGTCCAGCCCGACGGGGGCACTCCCGCGGCGATAGCCGAAGATCCAGGAGGCAGTGAGCATCAGCGCAGCGGCCGGGCCCAGGATCATCAGGCCGCCGCGGGCGCCGAGGAGCACGCCGGGAACGGTGAGCGCCGCCGAGACCACGGCCAGCCAGAGGAAGAGCCAACGGACGCCGTCCGCGACGCCCCGGGGCCGCGCCGCGGCAATCGGGCGGGCCCGATCGAGCACGAGGCCGTGCGCCGCTGCGTCCATGCTTTCAACGTAGGCGACGGCCGCCGCCGTGTCCCCCTAAACGAGGACCCCAGTTCGGGGGCAGGCGGGCGCCGGGTGCCGGTCGCCCGCCATCCCTCTCGCACCGCCAGTGCGTCCATTCCGGTCGAGAGTGCCCGTTGCGCCGGTCACACTCGACCGGAACGGTCACACTCGGCGGGCCTGTGGCTAGGGCCGGGGACGTCCGGTGAACGCGTCCATCGACCGGTAGACGCCGAATACCCGGCCCGCAACGGCGTCCCAGAGCGGCAGCGGCAGCACTCCGCGCACCACGGTGGAGAGCCCGACCGTCCACGGCATCGTGAGCATCGGACGGCCGGCGAGCATCGCCCGCCACACCCGGTCGACCACGTGATCCGGGGTCATCAGCGGAGTCAGCAGCGGCCCGCGGGCCCCCTCGAACATGCCGGTGGAGATGTAGCTCGGGCTCACGGTGGTGACCTTCACGTGGCCGTACCTCTGCTGCACCAGTTCGAGGCGCAGCGAGTCGCTCCAGCCGATCAGGGCCGCCTTGGACGCCGCGTACACGCTCATCCGCGGGTTGGACAGCAGCCCCGCCGCCGAGGCGACGTTCACGATCCGGGACTCCCGGCCCGGGTTGTTCATCATCATCGGCAGGAATTCCCGGGTGATGTACATGGGCGCGAGCGCGTTCACCTGCATGGTCGGCCGGGTGTCGTCACCGTTGTCGTGCTCCCAGAAGAAGGATCCGCGCACGATGCCGGCGTTGTTGATCACGATGTCCGGGTGTCCCACCTCGGTGCGCACCCGCTGGGCGGTCTGCGCAATCGCCCCCAGGTCGGCGATGTCCACGACGAAGGGGGCCACGAGGGTGCGGCCGGCCGATCGCTCGGTCAGGATGGCGGCGGTCACGGCGAGCGCCGCGGCATCACGGTCCCAGAGGATCACGGCCTCGGCGCCCTCGGCCACGGCCCGCTCCGCGTAGAGGCGGCCCATGCCCATGGCTGCGCCGGTGATCAGCACGCGGGCTCCGGAAACGGTTCGAGTCATGGACCAATCATCCCAAGAAGGGCGGACCCGCGTCTTACGCCGGGCGCCGGCTCGGCGCTGATCCGCATTCCAGCGGCTACTCAGCGACGGATGGGATCGTAGAGATCCCCGACTCAGCACCCGAGCCAAGGAGCACACCATGGGATTCTTCGACCGACTCTTCGGAACCGAACCGCAGGCGCAACGCGAGCAGCGGCCCCGCCCACCCCAGCGCACCGACGACGAGATCGCCGTGGAGCGTTACCAGTACCTGCTGCGCACGGCGCCGCCCGAGACGATCGAGCAGGTGCACACGGAGGCGTTCAGCAAACTCACCGATGAGCAGCGGGACCTCCTCTTCCGCCAGCTCAGCGAGAGCGTCGGCGCGAGCGAACGCCCGGCGAACGCCGAGCCGGCCGCGCTGGCTCAGGCGGCCACCCGGGCGGAACTGCGGCAGCCCGGCACCCTCGCCCGCAGCTTCGGCAACCAGGGCGGCTCGGGCCAGGGCGGCCCGAGCTTCGGCAGCATGGTCGGCAGCTCCCTGCTCGGCACCGTCGCCGGCTACGTGATCGGTTCCGCGCTGGTGAGCGCCTTCCTGCCCATGGATTCCGGTTCGACGGATGCCTCCGGCGACTCGGGCGATTCCGGCGGAGGCGACTCCGGTGGAGACTCCGGCGGCGGCGACGGCGACGCGAGCGGCGGTGCCTCGGGCGGCGGAGATTTCGGCGGTGACTTCGGCGGCGGCGGAGACTTCGGCGGTGACTTCGGCTTCTGAGCCACCCGCCCCTCCACCCGCCCACGCGACTTCCCCCTGCCCCCTGCCGCGAGTGCGGGTGAATCGTCGGTTTGGACGCCCCATACCGACGATTCACCCGCACTCGTGGCCGGACGGCGGACCCGGCGGGACGACTGCCGTGCCGGGACAGTGGCGGGGCTGTAACCTGAGGATTCGCGGTGGAATGGCGTCGCGACGGCGTGTGCCGCGGCATCCGTCGGCTGAGACTGGAACAGGGCTGGTCATCGTGCGCGAAGCCGGGGTGTTGATCCTGCTGCGGCACGGCGAGAGCACCGCGAATGCCGCCGGGCTGTTCACGGGTGTGCTCGATGCGCCGCTGTCGGAGCAGGGCATCCGCGAGGCGCACGCCGCCACCGCCCTGCTCAACCTCGCGCTGGCGGGCGAGCTCCTGCCCGGTTCCGGCGCCGGCGCCGGCGCCGGCGCCGGCGCCGACCCGCCCCCGGTCACCCTCCTCACCTCGACGCTGGCGCGCGCGCGGCAGAC
>NZ_SOGM01000075.1:0-11022 GCF_004403545.1 Cryobacterium sp. TmT2-59
ACCAAACCCCAGGTGGGCAGATCTGTTGGCCATGAGTGGGCAGTTTTCATGGCCACCAGCGGGCATTCCTACTGGCCGCCAGTGGGCAGTTCGGATTGGCCATTGACACTGCTGCTGCTCTGACAGCTCGGATGCTTCCGTGGCTGCGGCGTCAGCTTCTACTCGCTCCGCCTCGGCCTGGCGTTGGGCCTGCTCAGCGCGGCTGGCGCGGGCGGTTGCGGCGGCGACGCGTTCGGCGGCCTCGGTCGTCACGGATTCGATCTGGGCCTCAGCGGCGTCCGGGTCGGCAACGGTGCGCAGCTCTTCGACGAGAGCAGTGAGCTGCTGGCCGAGGTGTTCGACCATCCCGGCGACCTGGCCGCGTAGCTCTCCCGCGCGCTGGCGCGCTGCGTCCACGGGGCGTTTCTCGTCCTCGACGTTACGGCTCGGCTCTGCACTGAGCCGGCGCCGCGCCCGCCATGCGGCGGCCCGGTTGTGTCCCTCGTCGTCGCAGTACTCCGGCGGCCGTCCAGTGCCAGCGTCCGCGCTGATGGCGGGACGTTCGCACCCTGGGAACCGGCATGTGTGAGAATGCTCATCTCGATGTCAGTAGATTGCTCATCTGAATGTCAGTAGCCAGGTCGGCCCCTGCGTCCAGGGTGGGAACGGCTGCGGGAGTGGTCTATTGATCTTCATGTCTCGCGAGCTTTCGTTCGGGGAGGTTCTGGGCCGGCCGGCCGGTGAGGCCCAGGGCATAGAGGACGTCGGGGTGTGGTGCCAGCGCGGTAAGGTTCCCGTCTTGGTCGCGCGGGTAATAGGCGAGCTGGCGGCGGATCAGCGGCCAGCTCCGCTCCGCGGGGCGTCGATGTCGGCGGTGGGTCACGGCGCCCAGGTGGTCGTGGATCAAGTGCAGGACACTGGCGGCGATGTCCTCAGTCAGGGGCCGACGACCGTGCCAACGGTCCTGGGCATTGTCGTTCGCGGTCGGCTTGGCGGGAGCGAGGCTGGTCGATAACGGCGGGCCGGGTAGGCCAAGGAACCGCGACATCGGTGTTTGTTCCGCTGGGTGCGTAAGGCACACGGGTGGGGCGTCAATCTGGGTACAAGTGACTCTGATCTGCCAGGCAGCCGCGAGTGTGGGTGGCTCACCAGGCAGCGCGATCTGGCAGTGCGCTGCCGCGGCCTGGATCCGGTTGTTCGTCGCCGCCGGCGGTTCGAACAGCCGCTGGCGGGTGCTGGAGGGCTGTTGCTGCATGGCGAAGTCAGCGGCGGCATGGAGCAGGGGGCGCGCCGCGACCGGCACATGGAATACCGCGCAGGTTAGAACTGTCGGTGCCGTCTGAGCTATGCGGTTCGGTGCCGCTTTGGTGCGCAGAGGCCGCCATTCCAGCCGGAGAGCAGCGAGGTCTGGGCGTTGGTCGGCCAGGGCAGCGTGGCTCATCACCTGCGGGGATATGCCGCTGAACAATGCGGTGACCACGCCCGCAGCGACCATGGGGTGGGCCACGCCGGTTCGGAGGCGCTGCAAGACGTCCTGGCTGACCGGCAGAGCGTTCAATCCCGGTCCGCTCAGTACATCCATGAGATCGCGTGCCGGGGGAACACTCAGCAGCAGCCCGTGTGCCAGGAAACCGGCCTGGGCCCCACGCATCCGGGCCAGGGTGTGTGCACGGGTCGGGCTGTCGTGCACCAGCGTGGTGAGGAACCGCTGTACGTGCTCCGTGCCCGTCCAGGTCTCCTCGGGTACGGGGCCGATCAACCATTCATCGGCCGCGTGTTGCCCGTGCTGGTAGGCGGCATCGACTCGTGCGAAAGCTGCAGTATCGAGCTGTCGGTACGCCTCGGCCCGGAAGTGCGCCACGCCGGCGGCGGGCAGCTCCGGCAGCTGATCGGTGTCCTGGCGGCCAGACTGCGGGTCCGCTATGACTCGTGTCGGGTAGGCCGGCTCGTGCGGGGCGAGGGCCTCGGGCAAGTCGGTGAGCACGTGGTGACGGGTTCCGGTCAGCACCGCGCCGAGGGTTTCCGGGATCTGACCGGTGTGGCAAACCAGCATCAGGCGGGTTCCCGTGTGCCGGCACAGCCTGATCAGGCGATTCCAGGTGGCGGCCGAGAGCCGGTCGGCGCGAAGCACGATCAGGTCTGTGACCTGATCGGCGACCATCCACACGGCCACGGCCTGCCACGGTCGTATGACCCCGGTCAGATGTTCAGCCCTCAACCGGGTCACCGGCCGGTCAAGGGCGACCAGCACGTCGTACGCGAAGGTCGTGGGACTGGTGGTTGCGGGCGTGGGATGCACCACGACCAGGCCGCGGGCCAGGTCGTGGCGCTCCAACAGGCTCACCGTCAACCGAACGTCGTCCGTGGGATCCATCAGAATGCGAACCGGCGCAGGTGCATCCGGGTGGTCGGCACGCTCACCCACCACTGCCTCCCAGTCGACTGAAGACCCATTGCAGGACCTCCCGGTCGGGTCGTTCACGTTCCACACGGTCCAACGCGGTCACCAGATGGGCGGTGATCTTTGACCAGGCCCGGAAGTTGCCGTGTGCGGCGTGGACGTCGGTGTAGATGATGTCTTCCGGGTCGGCGTCGGCCCAGACCCGGTGGTAAGCCGGGATCACGGCCAGGACCTGCTCGCGGGTCAGGCGCCGGAACTCCTGCCAAACGTAGACCCGGCTGGAGAGCATCGGTTCGCGGCGCAACACCTGGTAGCAGTCGCCACCACCAACGAAAACGATCGCGATGTCGGTGCGTCGGTCGTCCCACAGGTGCCGCCACAGCTCAAAGCACTCCCGTGAGAGCCACTGCGCTTCGTCGCACACCAGCACCCGGAACCGTTCGGACAAAACGTCTTTGAGTAGGGCGTCGAACTCGATCGGTCGTGAGGGTGGGGTTCCGCCGACCCCGAGGGCCTCGAACAGGACGTGGCGGATGTCGCGTGGGGTGGGCCGGGCCCTGAACTGCACCCGGCACACGTCGGCCGGCGCCAGCGCCCGCAGCGACGTGTTGACCGACAGGGTCTTACCCAATCCGGCGTCGCCGTGCACACACATCATCGCCTTCGCTGCCATGACGTCGGCCAGGTTGTCCTGCAACATCAGCAAGGAATCGGTCGCGACAACGTTCGCCCCCGGCAGGCCGAGGTAGTGATCGTCTCGCTCGTCGATGTCCGCCCACGTACTCACCGGTCTTGCTCCTTGCCGTTGTCCTCGAACCAGGCGCGGCTGGTCTTCTCTCGCGGCGGCCGGGGCAGGACCCACCCGGGTGCTGGCGGTCGCAGCGGCACCAGCAGGGGCCGGGCTACGGCCTGCAGCTGCTGGTCGTCGGCGTCGGATAGCTCGGCCGTGGCCTGTGCACCGGTAACGGTGTTGATCGGTTGCGGGGGTGCCGCGGTGGTCACCGCGGCGTACCGGATCCGCCGGGCTTTCTCCGCCTTGCGCAGGTCTGCCTGCAGCTGCCGCCGGCGGGCCTCGCGGGAGCGGCGCAGTTCACCGATCTGCTCACTGCTGGCCATGTCAGCGAGAGTCGCAGCCCCCAAGTGCTTCCCTGTGCTGGCGTCGAATACCTCGACCTCGTGCTCATGGTGGGGCATATGCCGCAGCCGCACCTGGCGTCCGACCTGCCCGGTCATCCACGCGGCGACGTATTGGCGGGCCCGCCACGAGACACCCTTCGTGGTGATCTTGCGGGTGCGCCCGTCGTCTTCCATAGTCAGTAGCCGCAGGTCACCGGTGGGCACCGTGTTCAACGGGGTCGGGTCATCCAGCCACGCCTGCAGCGGTGTCATGCCATCCAGCACCGGCATCCGATGCTCGGTGTTCCACCACCGCACCCAACCCAGCAACTCGGTGACGAACGCCTCGAACGTTAATGCTGGCGCGGCCGGATCGATCGGGCGGCCGTTGGCCAACTTCTGGGCTCCCATGTAGCGGGGCAAACCTGCGAAGAACATCTGCGCGGCCGCCCCGTTCACCGTCTCGACCGTGCCTTTGAGGTGTGGTGTGTACGCGGGCAGAGGAACAACTCTCACGGCGAAGCCGGCCAGCACGCTGCGCACAGTGTTAGAGAGAAAATCCTTCCCCCGATCTATCCGTACTCTCTCGGGCAACCCACCGGGCGGCCCGTATGGCGCCTCGAGAGTGATCGCTGCGCGCAACGCCGCCAAGATGCTCTCCCTGGACGGCGCACCCGGTGTGATGGCCGTGCCACACACTGCGTTCGTGCCCACGTCCACGAACCATGTCACCCATGGTTTAACCAGCTGGCCCTCGACGTCGACCTCCACGGGCGCCTCAACATGATCGGACTCCCACGCCTCATTGCGGTGCGTCCGCGGCCGTTGCAGGAAAACGTCATGCGCACGCCGGGCATGCTCACCATGGCGCAAGCCCGCCCGGTCTCCGCGCAGAACGTCCCGTTCCACGGCCCGCTGCAGGGTCTGACGACTCACCGCCACCGTCCCCGCGCTCTTGGCCTCCTCCACGAGCTCGCGGTGCACGGCGGAAATATTGCCACGCCAGAAGGCGAGCCGTTCACGCACCAGATCCGTGACCACGAAATGGTCACGCGCCACCTCGTTGAGGTCATCGCTACTTCGGGCCCGCTCGATCCACCGCCACACAGTCCGCTGCGACACGGCCAACCCCTCGGCCGTCAGCTCAACGTCATCCGTCGTCAACCTGCCCTCACCGTCCAAGGCCATCAATCGCCGCACCGCCGCCTCACGAGGAAGCCGATCGCGCTCCCCCGGATCCCGTCCGCCCATCATCGACCCCTTCTGCCGACCACCAGATCACCAAGGTGATCAACGAGCCTACTGGGATCAAGCCCGAGCTCCACTGCCATTGAGATGAGCAAATTACTGCCATCGAGATGAGCAGCTTCCGCCCATTACTGACATCGAGATGAGCATTCTCATGCAGGGCGGGTTCCACGCTCACCGAGACGAGAGGCCCATTTCGTGTTTTCGTTATCGTTATCGTTATTTCGTTCACGTATTGCGTTACCAATGATACGATATGGGCATGAGCATTCCTGAGATCACCGACGTGCGCACCTGCGGTTTCCCCGGCTGCGAGGAGCCCGTGGACGCCACGGCCGGTGTCGGCAGGCCCGCCGGCTACTGCGGCAACCCCGCTCATAACCGCGCCGCTGCGTGGCGGGCCCGGCGCGCCGAGTTCGGCCGGGTCGAGCGCACCGTCGAGGACGACAAGCTCCCCGTTGATGCGGCACGGCAGCGGGCGAGCGTGCTGCGGTCCCAGGTCGCCGGGATGGTCGAGCACCTGCAGCAGCAGCTGGTGGTCCTTGTCGACGAGCTCCGCACCGTCGCGGACCCGGACGCAGCCGAAGCGCAGATCGAGGCCGTCACCTCTGACGCGGCCGAGCAGGTCGCTACGGCGGCCGCCCGCGCCAACCGCGCCGAGACCGCCACCCGCAAGGCCGAGGCCGAGCGCGCCGAAGCCGACGCGGCAGCCGAGGAATCAGCTGTCCTGGTCGACGAGCTCCGCACGACCCTGGGCGCGCTCGAGCAGCGTGCCGCGACCCTCGAGGTCGACCTGGTCACTGCGGGCGAGGATAATGCACGGGCGACCGCCGAGATCACCGCCCTCACGGACCAGGTGGCCGCTCTGAGCATCGAGAACGCGGCCACGACCGCACAGCTCACCGAGGCCCTGGAGCTCGTCGCGGCGGCCACTGCGGCCAAGGACGAGGCGCTGGCGGCCGCGCGCGACGCGGTCGCGCAGGCCGCCGCCGCGGCCAGCCGCTTGGAGCGGGCCGAGACGGATGCTGCGAGCACCCGGGACCTGCTCGATCAGGCCCGGACGGAGCGCGAGAGCGCCCGGGCGGAAGCGCTCGTGCTCACCGGGCGCCTGGCCACAGTCAGCAGTGAACGAGACAGTGCCACGGCTGAGGCCGGCAGGGAGCGTTCCTACGCCGAGCAGCGCGTCACCGACGTGCGGGCCGCCCTCGAGCAGCAACTCACCCAGCTACGCGCCGACCTGGACCAAGCACGCACCAGTGAACGCGAACAGCGCACCCGCGCCGACCGCGCCGAAGCACAGGCGCCACGCCCCAAGCAGAAGTAGAACGCCGGCCCACTCCCCCGTCTCGGCCAGAGGCGTACTGGGCGTGTTCCTGTCCGCAGGCGGCGCCGTACCTCACGCCGAGCTACGGGTGGGGAGACCGCCCTAGCTCAGTGGTCGTCCAGCGGGGAGCGGCGAGCTATCACCCTGGTACCTCTCCCCTGCGTTGTGTGAGAGTTCACGACGTTCTACCTCTGCCAAAATGGCTCGCTCCACGAAGTCTGACCAGCTCTTATCGCCTTCGATGTGGCTCGTCGCCCGGTACGTTGCACGGGCCCGATCACGTGTGGCTACTGACAGATAGGTGGTCATCCGCGCAGTCGTGTCGACCACAACGGTTGCCGACTTCTTGGCTGGTGTGCGCGAGGGCTTTGCAGCGGGAGAGGCAACGGTTTTGGGTTGCTCACTGGTTTCCGGTTTTGGTTCAGGACGATTTCGGGCCTGGAGCCGGCTCAGGTCATGAGCCCCGGCGCGTGGCGTGAGGCCGCCGATCTGTCGGTTGGGGGTTTCGTCGGTCATGCGAGGGCCTCCTGGTTCTCTGCTGCCGTAATCCTGGCCACGACTTCTTGGGTGATTGCCTGCAGGTCGTCAGCGACCGACGATGCTGTGCGTGGTGCAAATGTTTGTGCCTGCGCGTCACCCCGCCGGATCTCATACCACTTCGGCCCCTTGCGGACTTGTGCGTCGAGTTCGTGCACCAGAAGACCCCGTTCTCGAGTGGCCTGGGCGGTCGCTTCGCTGTGGCGAATCGTGGCAGTGAAGACGACGTTGTTGTCGGCATTGAAGAGCTCTGCGATGTGTTCGCGTGCTTCGCGCTGGACGACGTGGGCAGAGGTCCCGACGTCTACCAGGACCACGCCGAGGAGGTCGAGGGTGGGATTCACTCCGAGGACCGCATCCAGTCGCGCTGCGACGGCACCAAGTCCTTTGCGGCTTGATTTATCACTTTTGACGGGGACGAGTGCCCATCGCGCGGCCGCAACGGCCGCTGTCTGGAGCGTTTCATCGCCTGGTGGGCAGTCGATGAGGATCATGTCGTAGTCGCCCGCAATGGGCTCCAGCAGATGAGCGACGGCTAGCTTGGCCCCATCGGGGTCCTTGTTCGCCTTGGCGGCGAGACCGGCCGTGGCCTGATCGAGGGCCGGACCTCCAGCGAATACGTCAAGGTTTGGTCGAACTTCGCGAATGGGGGCCGCTCCCCCACCGAACATGAGTGCCTGAGCCAGTGCACGGCCGGTGTCGTCCCGGTCGTCGTCCGTGTATCCGAGATCCTCGGCCAGGTTGCCCTGGGGGTCGAGATCTACCAGGAGTACGCGGTAGCCGTTGTTAGCGAGCATGCCGCCGATGTTGGCGGTGAGTGTGGTCTTGAGGACGCCACCCTTGCCGTTGATGACGGCGATGACCCGTTCCAACGCGGTGCGATTGAGTGCCGGAGGCATACGTTCTCGTTTCTCTTGTCGTCATTAGTGACATTACAGCTAATGCTGTCATTAATGGCATAAGCATCATTGCTGCTTATGCTGTCTTTACTGCTTTCACTGTCTTTACAGGTATTAATTGTATTAGCGCTATTACCTACAATGCCAGCATTACTGACAATAGCAGCATTACAAGCAATGACAGCTGCCAGTCCAGCACTCCCGAGCCTTGCGGCGTATTTGGGGCGGTGAGTACAGGCGCTTCGGCGTCGCTCGACGCTGCGGAGGCTCCCGCAACCGCGCCCGGTGGGGGAGTGTGAGGGGGACACCCCTCACCGGCCGGCCCGCCCGGGGCCAGCCGGTGCTTGCTGCTAGATGTTTCGGAGCATGCTCACCACGGTGGGGAACGGGGACAGGCTCTCCACGAGGGCGTCGACGGTCCCGGCGTCGGGCTTCTGCGCGAATGATTCCTGGATTCGGGCGAGCTGTGCGTCGGTGAGGCCGACGGTTTCACCGTCTCCGGTGACGCTGACGGCGATGGCCGTGCCGAAGATGACAGTGCGGGAGCCGAGTCGGTGGGCGAGCACGGTCGCGGGCAGGTTCAGGGTTGACCCGTTGATGAGGCCTTCATCATCGACGAAGAGGTCGATGTCGTCCTCCAGGCCGACGACGTCGAACATCCGGCAGCCGATGGCGGCGATGATGTCCGCCCCGATGCTGGCCTCGTTCACGTCCAGGGTGGTGATGGTTTCGGTCGGGTTGATCTTGACGCTGCGGATGCTGGTGGTCATGGGGTTCTCTCCAGGGTTGGTGAGGTGCGCGGGGTCCCGAGCTCTCTCGTGGGCAGTGGTTGTGTTGTCGTCCACCGTTTTTCTGCCCTTGGTGGCAAGAGAAATCGATTGAGAGCGGGAGTGCCGGAGTGCCCGCACTCTCGTGCGAAATAAGGGAGCTTGCGACCGCGTGCGAGAGTGCGGGTGACGCAGGCACGGAGCGAACTACGATGATTGGCCACCAGGGAAGAAATGTTTTGAAAAAGTCAGGCCGGCGCAGCCGGCTCCGTGTGGGTCCGGCCTCCAGGCCGGATTCATCTGGTGGGGGAGTGTGAGGGGGCACCGTCCCCCTCGCGGCGGCCGGCCCCGGGGTGGGCCGGCCCCGGGGTGGGCCGGCCCCGGGGTGGGCCGGCCTACGCGGCAGTTATTCGGGCCGCTGGTGCTGCTGGATCTCCGCATACGGGGCGGTATCGGTCCACGTGTACCCGGTGCTGACGCTGACGGTCTTGGGGTTGGCGCGGACGACTTCGCGCCACTGGCCGCGGATCTTCACCCGGTCACCCTTCTTGACGGTGCTGCGGTCGTAGCTGGTGGCCGTGCCGCTTTCGATCTGGGCGGCGCGCACGGCCTCCCAATACGCGATCTGGTCGCGCTTCTCGGCGAGGTTGGGTGCGAGGTGGTCTACTCGGGCCTGCTTCTGGGCGTCGGTGGCGTCGATGTAGCCTTGTGCGTCGTCGTAGCGCGGGGCGATGATGCGTCGTTCTAACTTGCGCAGCTCAGCCCCCAAGGTGTCGATGCGGTTGGCCACGGTGACGGGCCGGTAGCGGGCGTCGGTGGTGTGGGTGGCAGCGTCGGCCCTTGCCTGGGCGTGGGTGGCGTCGACGCTGGCTTCAACTGATTTACGCATGGCGTTATCTGCTTTGGCGATCGCGTTGCGGTGGCGGCCTTCGGAGTGGTGGCCAATCTTGATCGGTTCTCCTCCTTCGGGCAGGCGGTCAAGCGCGCTCCGGGCGCGGGTCCACGCGTCGTCACTTGCGGTGGCCTTCCGGTCGGCCTTCGCGGCCAGGGCATCGACCCGGTCGGCCTGACGTCCGATCTTTCCGGCTTCAACCTCGGCGGTCGTGCGTCGCTCGTGGTCGATGTCGGTTTCGACCTCGAATTCGGCCGCTTCCAAGGCCTCCTGGGTGCGGGTGATGGTGTGGAGCTGGGGGAGGCGGTCGCGGGACTGGGGCACGAACCAGGCGCTGATGCTGCGCCCCCAACGCCAACCAATGGTCTTGAGGACGTCGGCGGTTCCGTCGCCTTTACTGGTGCCGTCGATCATGGTTCCGGCTGCGTGGCTGTGGGTGATGGTGAGCATGATTTCTGTTTCCTCGTTTAGGCGAAGCTGTCGGCGTAGCGGGTCGCGGTGCAGGTTTCTCCGGGCTGGGTATCTACGGCCCCTTCCGAGGTGCACCCGCTGCAGGCGCACCCGTCCGCGTAGCGCTCCCTCGGGTAGGTGTTCTCGTACGGGTAGTCGGACTCGACCATGGGTTCTCTTCTCTTCGTGGACAACTGTTTTTTTGGCCTGTCTGGCAAGAGAAATCGATAGCGACCGGGAGTGCTGAAGTGCCCGCAGTGCCGGGCGAAATAAGCCCGCAGGGCGCGTCCGGCACTGCGGGTGACGCAGGCACGGAAGGGAGCTACGATGATTGGCCAGATAGGACAAAAATGCCCGGCAATCAGTGCCGCACAGCGGCTTCATATCGCTTCTGACGGCTTCGCCGTCGCAGTTTCGGAGTGATATCACTGTGATATTCCGTGGCGGGGGAGTGCGAGGGGGATTCCTCCCCCTCGCCGGCCAGCTCGGGAGCTGGCCGGCTGCCCGGTCTAGAGTGCGGCGGCGTCCTGAGCGTTCGTGACGAGCTGTGCACCGAATTCGCGGATCAGGCGGTGGCATCCGGCACTGGTCGGGGACGTGACCGGGCCGGGGACGGCGCCCACGGGGCGGGCGATGGTGAAGGCGTGGGTTGCGATGTTCAACGATCCCGACCGGTAGCCAGCTTCTGTGACGACAGTTGCGCGTGCGGCGGCCGCGATCAACCGGTTTCGCATCAGGAACCGGTACCGGGTGGGGCTCTGCCCGAAGCTGATTTCGGAGGCAACCGCGCCCGTCTCAGCAATCCGGGTGAGCAGAGCGTCGTGGCCCGTGGGGTAGTACCGGTCGAGTCCGCCTGCCAGGTACGCGACGGTGCGCCCGCCGCTAGCCAGCGCTGCCCGGTGAGCCATTCCGTCTACCCCGTAGGCTGCACCGGAAATGATCACGTGGCCTCGGCTGACCAGGCCCGCGGTGATCTCCATGGTGACGTGTTCGCCGTACCCGCTGGAGGCTCGAGCCCCGACGACGGCTGTGTTCAGGGTGTCGGCCAGGATCTCGGTGGCGCCTCGGACCCAGAGCGCGTAGGGGGCGGCGGTGCCGAGGTCGTTGAAACCTGCGGGCCAGTGCGGGTGGTCGGGGGTGATGAGTTCTGCCGACCCGGTGTCTGCGGCCGCGAAAGCTGCGGCGATGTTGCCCGCACTCGCTCGAGGTCGGGTGCGCGCGCGGAGTGTGGCCAGGTCGAGTCCTGCTGCGTCGCCGGTGCCGTGCAGGACCACGTTCAGGGCTTCTTCCGCGCCCAGGGCCCTACGTGTCAGGGTTGGGTGAGGCCAGCAGCTAACAGCAAGTCCGCCGCATGACGTAGGGCGAGAACCAGGAACCGATCCACCATGCCCAGCCCATCTTTGATCGCC
>NZ_SOGM01000032.1:0-11428 GCF_004403545.1 Cryobacterium sp. TmT2-59
ACCCCCGACGCGGCCTGGATCAACAAGCCAGCCGACGCACAAGAAGAAGAGCCGAAACTAGCCGCCTAAACTCACGCTGGCCTCATTCACCTTGACAAATTCCGGACGCGCATGTACCCGACGAGCATTGCGGAGACCCCTGTCACTTATACGTTCGATTACGTGACAACACGATCGTAACCTCAACGCATGCAGAAATATGTCACATAACCAGTCATCTATTCTGCGTGTCGCAAATCATGCAGCAACACAACAATGTGACAGGCGCCCAGTCTCTTCTCATTGAGGCCCGGTCTGCGAATACGCGTCAGTCCGTCAAATAGGTGCGCCGAGAAGCTCTGCCGCGATCAGGGCGTAGCGACCTCGTCGGTAACTAGCCTGAAATCTAGTGTGATTCCCAGGCGCTTTGCAGCCCGCTCAACCTGAGTCTTATGGCGTCCCTTGCCATCGATCTCATTGCACACCTTCAACGATGCGATCAACATGCATACGGCCGTTCCCAGCCAGGCTTCATGATGGTCGAGTTTCGCGGACGGGTCGAATTCGATTCCAGTAGGGCTCTCCGCGGACTCTTTGAGATAGAAGTCCCCCACCCCCAACCCCGCATGACTAAACGAACTCATAACCCGCCAGGTGACGTAAGTACCTAGACCGTCGACGATTTGCCTACACCGCTGCTCGAAGGATTTACCGGCCGGCAGGGAGTCGTCCGCGAAGCCCTCAAGGTCTCGGTTGATGCCATCGATGTCCGATTGGTCATAGCCCTTGGTTTCCAGCTCCAAGATATTTGCGAGGGCCGCCTTCCGCTGGCGAAGTCCCTCATGCAGCACGGCTCTCGTCGCTTGCGGCGAGAGGTGAAGCCAGATCGAGGTCATAGTGTTCTCCACCATCAAGCGCACGAGAGGAACAGCGATTATCAATCGATTCTGCTGCGAGAGATCCAAGACGCTGCGCATCAGTTCAATAACGTGCTGTGTATAACTCCAGACCATTGGACCGGCGGCGGCCGCGTATTCGCTTTTCATGATGAACGGCTTCTCGCGGTCGCGGTCCCACATGTCAATCAGCTTTCGAGCGGAGGCCCGCAACTCCGCGAGGTCATGGAACTTATCGTGGACCGCAGTCGCGTTGTAGGTCTCTTCCCCACCACCGTTCATGCCCCTGCCTCTCATTGCATACCTAGCTCAGTATCGCGGTCACCGAATTTGAACAAACGCTGGTTTGATCCAACGTACTCACGCGGAGATACCCGACAGTTTGACCCGGCACTGCTCACCGTCCCTATGGCGTCAGGGCAACTCTAAGAGCCAGGCCCGCAACCGTCAGTAAATGCTCGATGGCTCCTCAACTCGACATGAGATTTTAGGAGCTGCGCCGAGAAGGGGTTACGTCTGTTTGGGGTACACCCCAAACCGACACCTCACGATCTCTGTGCGGGTATTCAAGTCCGGCGTCGCCGTTTAGGGAATCGTCTTGACAAACTTCTTCTGCGCAGAACCGTCCGCCGGCGTCCAGATCACCCAGATCGTTCGACTCGTCGGCGAGCTGAGGCGTCGAATGAAGGTAAAGAAAATACTTTCACCGCGCGGCACGTCGGCAGTCTCTTCCACGTCGGGCTTTATCCATTGCTCGTTGAAGCCGTCAGGAGTGCCAATAGAGACGTGCATGACGTCGTATCCTGTCTTGTTCGTTGCCTTCCATCGCTGATCGATGCTCGGGTCTGTGAGAGCTTCAAGGGCCCATTCCTCTCGATGCGTAGCCGCCGATTCGAGGAGCGCGGTCTGCTTTTCCAAAGTGTCTGCAGTTCGTCCGTGATGTCGCACGGCGACCTCGGCTGCTGAGGCTGATCGAGTAGCGGCGTCGAGGGCGGTGCGCTCGTGCGCGGAAGCCTCGTCTCTGGCCTGACGAGCGTCGTTGACCGAGCGCAAGGCGATAACAGCGGCTATCACCGTTGCAACAAGGATCCCAAAATTTACGATCATCGAAGCGAGTTCCATATTGAGCACTGTATTGGCCGCGGCGCCGCAGCGTGTGCGGACAGGACCTGAACCCGTGACCAACGGATTATGAGTCCGCTGCTTCACCACTCATCCGGCCATCTCGAGCAATCAAGGCGCGATCAAAAACTGCTATGGCGGTGTTTCGGCGGCTTTTGATTTCGGCCACGGGTTTTGACCCCTCGACCGATGGACGTCGCACCCGGATCCTCCGACTTCGCACTCGAGCTCAAGGAGCGGCTCAGAAACCATCGTTTCCGATCGGTCTGCAGGTCAAGTCCAGATTCTCAAACGCGCTGCCCTCCTCGGCGAGCATTCGTTGGGGAAGAATGAGCACATGGACCATTTGCTTCCGCTTTTCGAAAGTGACGACAACTCATCAGGAGAACCACAAGCGATGTCGACAGTGATGATGTCAATTTCACAGAGAGATGCGCTGAAAAAGGCATTCGAGCAGCTCGGCGTCACTGATGCGCGAGGGCAGTTTGCGATTGTGGAGGAGCTCACGGGACAGCGCATTGCATCCGTAGGTGATCTTGAGGGGCCCCACGCTCAAACTCTCATTTACAAGCTTGCAGATCGGATAGATTCAGCTGGTCGCAAGAACACCGGAAACGCCTGGGGTGATCGAGAAGAAGACACGTGGATCGACAAGCTCTGAACTCAGACCCCACCTAGCGACGAAGATTTCATTATTCTGCTGACGCGCCCTGCCCGCAACCGCGGGTCGGGCAGGTCACTGATGGTTGAATGAACACATGACCTTTTTGCTTGCTCCTCCGGTGGCCACGCCGTCAATAACCAGACAGCGACTACTGCTCGAACGCATCGATGCGGGTCAGACTCTTTCATTTCGTCCAGAGCTCTCGGCCATGGTGCATTGGCGAGGAAATCAAGACCTCCCAATCCACCGTTGGTATAAGTATCGCGAAGGCTACTCACCTGCTCTCATCGATGCACTCCAACTCGGCGCGCGTATTTTGGACCCGTTCGCGGGAAGCGGCTCAATCATGGTCGGCGCCGCGGAACTTGGGCTCAGGTCAACCGGCATCGATGTCAACCCACTGGCAACGTTCGTGACCTCGGTCAAGCTCACTCCTCTTGACAGTGATCAGCTGAATCAAGCATCGGGTTTCGCCGATCTGATGTTGAGCATTTCGAGCGTTTCAGAAGCTTGGCCTCAGCCCGCACTCACAATCTCCGAGAACATGTTCGAGCCGGACATTAACTTGGTAATGATGCAGATACGTGCGCGAATCGAAGAGTTCGCTGACGATACCGTGTTTTACAACTTCCTTCTGCTCGCTTGGATTGCGGTGCTCGAGACTGTCGGAAGTTACTTCAAAGAGGGCAATGGGATCAAGTACCGCAAGAAGAAGCGTGCTAAAAACTCGTACGAAGACCACGTCGATGGAGAGTGGCAGCTCAAGCGATTTGGTCGCGATCAACGATCTTTTGCTATTTCTACTTACGTGAATCATCTACGGATGATGGTCGACGATGGTCGTGCTTGCTGGGGAGCTCAGGAGTGGGAACAACAGCAGGTCCTAACAGGTAGCGCGAATCAGATTATGCCAACGCTGGCTGAAGAATCATTCGACTCCGTCGTCTTCTCACCTCCCTATGCAAACCGCTTCGACTACTTCGAATCCCTGAAGGTAGAGCTCTGGTACGGAGGCTTCGTGAAGTCGTATGAAGACTTGAACACACTCCGGAAAAGTTCAATGCGTTCCCACCTGGGGGCCGACCTGAAACAGGTCACAGCTGTAATCCCTGATCTGGAGGACCTGATCGAGTCGATGGATGCCGACTCCTACGCTGTGAAAATGCGCGTTCCCGCCCTCCTTCGTGGCTATTTCGACGACATTCGCTCGGTGCTGTCGGAGTCGAAACGGGTCACTGTCAAGGGTGGCCGTACATACGTTGTCGTAGGAAACTCCGCGTATGCAGGAGTCATCATCCCAACTGATTCGCTTGTGGCACAGGTAGGCAGAGACATCGGTTTCGCAAACGCAAAAGTGCACGTTGTTCGTTCGCTAACTGTCGCTCCTCAGCAGCGAGCGAAACTGAATGGCCTCGAGAACTTCATGCGCGAAAGCGTTGTTGAACTTTGGTGAGCACCGGGACCGCGCAGTTCGAGCAAGTTGCTTCATTTGAACCCCCAACTGTCCTTACATCGAACTCGCTGGTATCACTGAGCCTGAGTAACCGGACGAATACGCTGACTCATGGTTTGCATAGATTCCCGGCAAAGTTCATTCCTCAGGTTCCTAGGTGGGCATTGGACGCTTATTCCTCCGAGGGATCAATTGTCCTGGATCCGTTTGCAGGATCCGGCACGACAAATGTAGAGGCATCGGCAAGGGGACTTCGCTCTGTCGCGTTAGACATAAATCCGTTGTCACGGTTGATCATCAGCGCGAAGACCACACCCCTCGATTGTGAAGAAGCTGAGGCGATTTCCAAACGAATTCGCATTTTGTGGCGGCCCAAGGTGGGATTCCTCGAATCTCCGATTGCCGGCGTAGCGAATTTTGAGCATTGGTTTATCGAGGGCTCGTGGCGTGAGCTGGCCGGACTCAAAGACGCGGTACTCAAGTCCACGAACGACGATGAATACCGAACTTTTTTCCTAGCCGTTTTCAGCTCAATCCTCCGGGCCGTATCCAACGCAGATGATCAGTCACAGAAGACTTACGTATCGGGCACCCGCCCGAAAATTGCGCCACCAGTGGCAGCCACTTGGGATAACGCAATTGTGAAGGCACTGGCCGGGTTGTCCTCATTCGTGCAAACGAGCGGATCGCTCCCTCTCTCTACGGTGCCAGCCGATGGAAACGCACTTGTAATAAATTGGGCAGACGAATCCTTCGATCTTGCAGTGACAAGTCCGCCATACCTTGATTCCGTGGACTATCCATATAATTTGATGCTCGAACACTTCTGGTTGGCGGAAGAACTTGGCCTCGCCTCTCGTCGGGACTTTAACAACTTGCGCCACGGCCAGGTGGGAGCGAAGTCACCGATTTCCGTCGCGGAGCTGCCACCATTCATCGCGCAACTCCTTGATTCTGATGAGCTTCCTGAATACCGACGAGAAGCGGTGCTGAGTTACTTCCACCTAATGAATGAGCACTTTGCCGAGATGAAGCGAGTACTCCGCAATGGTTCTCGGTACGTCTTTGTCATAGGAAACAGCTCTACGAAGATCGGACCGTTGGCCGTTCACAAAGCGCTCGTAAAACTGGCGGAACTGCATGGCTTTGGCTTGGAACATGCTTTTGGATATCGACTTCGGAGGCACTACATGAAATTCCCGCGTGCAGGTCGCGGGGGCATCATCTTGGTCGATTGGGTACTAACTCTGAGGAAAGGCCTGACAAACGGAATGGATGTTCAAGATCTCGTCGATTCGCACATCGATGCCGATCCAGCGGGGGTCGCTCACTAGTGACCACGTTCTGGCGAGTCGCGAGTCTTGGATATCCAAATCCATTTGGTGACAACAACGCGCGGCGTTCGTGGGCCATCTTCCTTTCCTTCACACAGCACAACTCATATCGGGCCGTTAAGGACTATTGGTCTTCGGCAGCCGTTACAAAACAGATCAGCCCGCACTCCGTCGAGACTCGCAAATCGTCTCTCGAAGAGTTTGGTCTCTTATACGTATTATCGGGCTCAGATGCGATCGTGATCACACCCGGTGGCAGGCAGCTGCTTGCTGCTGCGGAGGCACTCAATCAAAAGCAATTCGCGTGGGTAGGCATTAACCTGCTCATGCGATTCCCGCTTCAGGGCCCACCTCGTTCCAGGGTCTCGTC
This sequence comes from Cryobacterium sp. TmT2-59, assembly GCF_004403545.1. NCBI lineage: Bacteria > Bacillati > Actinomycetota > Actinomycetes > Micrococcales > Microbacteriaceae > Cryobacterium > Cryobacterium sp. TmT2-59. Next base: position 5,819 of record NZ_SOGM01000032.1, read on the forward strand.
AAATGTTGCAAGCGACTTTCCGATCTACGGTTTTCTCTACACGGCCTTATGCGAATTGGATAATTTCGTATGGTTTGAGGAGCTGATACGCGTCCTCGGCCTGGTTACCGACATCGACTCGGCACAGAAGGCCATCGATGAAGTCCGTAAATTACGGACCGGCGAACGCACCTTCAAGACGTACCCCACGATGCCTGATTTGAGGGGCGTGTACTACAACTCAATGAATCAAGTCGTGAATCACATCGGGCTTGCCGGTCTGACTCTTGCGTCAACTCAAGGCGGGTCCCCCTATATTGGTGACCTCAACCGGCGGGAGACACTGCTCTCAAGTTTCAGTGAAATCGTGCGTTTAGCCATTGGGCAGCGTGGCAACGATCAGCCAGAGGATGATTGCGTTGTAACCGATCAGTTCATCAGCCGGATGCCAGTCCTCCCCCTGATTAACGATGAGCAAGACTATTTCGCGTATCTAGGTGCTGGAGTTCCCGATTTGGATACTTCACGAGCAATTATCGAAGAAGCCCTGCCGCAAGTACTGTTTGGACAAGAAAACGTCAACGTTCTAACAGAAGGGGTGCACTACAGCGTGTCGTCTGACTCCATCTTCGGAGAGGTTTCTACTCTCTGCCGCGTGGCTCGTGGTCAACGTCTTATTTTGAGCCATGACCTGGGCTGGACGTACAAGGTGAAGGATAAGCGCAGAGTCGCCGGGGGAAGGGTCGCCATTGATTTGGTCCGATCGAAGGAAATCGTGAACAGCCAGAGTCTGCAAGCCCATTTCGTAGTGAACAACAATGGTTGATCTCACAGACAGCGGACTCGTCGATGACGGCGCTATTCCTCCTGATACGTTCTTCGACGCCATCGATCGAACAGGCGAAGTCGCCAAACATCGACTGCAAATTCCTCCGGATCTTATGGTTCGCCTCGAGCTCGAGGCAGAAGATTTACTTATCCCACGAGAGACCCTTATCGGCGCAGCGGCGGGGTTAATTTCAGGGAATATCATCCTTCAAGGCCCTCCTGGGACAGGGAAGAGTTCCCTCGCCTCTGCACTCGCGAGGGCATTCGGCGCAAAAATTGCCCAGGCCACAGCCCGGGAAGACTGGACAACATTCGATGTGATCGGTGGGCAAGAGATCGTCGTTAATTCGGAAGGTGCGGAACGCCTGACGCCTGCTCATGGGGCGTTCACTGCGGCAGTAATTGACTGCGCAGGATCCGTCTCGCAAAATTTGGATGACGCAGATCTGAACCCGTATCAAGCGACTTGGCTAATCATCGATGAGCTCAATCGCGCGAACATGGACCGTGCATTTGGAGAACTTTTCACCGTTCTAGGAACCGACGAATTGGTCCCGTTCAAGCTAAAATACATAGGTGGTTCATCCCCGGAACTGACAACGTCCCGGCGCTTCAGAATCATTGGCACAATGAACTCGATCGACAAACAATTCGTTAACTCACTAAGTCTCGCTATTCGTCGGCGCTTCAACTTCATTACAGTCGACGTCCCACCGCAAAGAAATAGCGGAGAAGATTGGAATCAACCTTCAACGGAGGATTCTTCCCTCGCCGTATTTGAATTCGACCGCATTGTTGAAAAAGCATCCCGCAGTCTAAACGCATCACAGATACCTGACGGGTTGGCAGAACTCATTCGTCCTCCGCTCGCACGACTGTTGCTTGAGGTCGAGAAGGTTCGATACGCCACTGAAAGCAGCCCGTTCCCGTTCCTGCCTATCGGAACAGCGCCGCTAATCGATGTCGCGCAGCTCGCGCTCGTCCGTCACTCGATGTCCGTTGATTCCGATTTGGAAACCTCGTTTGATTGGGCGTGCTCAGTCAAATTGGCGCCTCTGTTCGAGACAGATTTGGAAAGCCCCGAAAAACTTAGAGCCTTTGCGGACAGCTCACGAATCGCGTTCCCTCAATTCGCTCGTGAGCTTTCGAGAATCGAAGCCTCGGGCCTTTACTTTGTTCCGTGATAGATGCGACTCTGAAGGCGCTCCTCTTGGAGCAGTGCCTTCCGATTCTCATTACAAAGGCCTCTGCGCTTGAAGTTTCGATCAATCGAATGTCCGTTCCCGCTGTTTCCCTTACCGGTGATGAGCAGCTTCATAGATTTCACCAAGAGTTTGTTCACCGCCGACTTCTAGCGGAGATGCCCGAACTATTCGCGATTCTGCAGGAGATAAGCCACCAGCCTTCTTGGCACAATAAGCTTGAGCGTCGGCGAGACCTTGTGCTCATAGGGCGCCTTGATGTGCCGGCCTACATTCGGGAGCGCAAGCTACGCTTCGATCGGCCTCGGACGTTTCCGATCGTCGATCATCAACGCCACTTTGATACGCCCGAAAACCGATTGGCAGCGGGCACGTTGCGCCAAATTCGCGCGCTGCTCGCGAACGAAGTATTTCCCGCGAAAAGCGCCGAATCCATCGTGGCCCGCGGATATTTCAGACAGCTGTCGCGACTTTCTTCTGCTCATGCGTTCGCCTCCAACACGTACAGTTCAATCTCACGAAAGGACCTTGCGCTCACCCGCTTCCGGGTCAACCGCCGCCTGACGGGGAACGATAGACCTTATCGACGTCTGTTGAATTGGATTGAACACTGGTTATCTCTTACCGGTTTGGCTGAAGAAGTTGATGGTGATCGCGCGGTCGACCTCGCGCTGCCAGAAAGTGAGGCGTACTGGGAAAAGGTCTTTGAGGTTTGGTGCCTTGAGCAGACACGAACCAGCATGAATCGCTTGGGCTGGACAACGGACAGTGACTTTCGAATCCACGCTTCTCAATCGAATAAACCGATTGCTACCTTCCGGTTGGGGAGTAGGACCGTCGAAGCCTATTTCCAGATGCAAAAGCCACTAGGCAAAGGACGATGGCTGAGTACAGTTACGCTCACTCCATTGGCCGGAATCCCAGATATTGTCCTCACCACAGCGGGATCAGCTCCCTTGCTTATTGATGCAAAATGGCGGTTTAGAACCCTAAAGCAAGGAACATCCGAAGAGCAATACAAGATGCTTGGTTACGCCGAAAACTTCGCTCATAATCATCCCGGTGATGCCTTCTATGGGCTCCTGGTCTTTCCCTCCGACGTCATGCACACTCAATCGTTTTTTCGTGCAGAGACCGGACGCCTAACCACAATGCGCACCGACCTACTGTCAAAATCGTTTCCGCAGCTATTCGACGATGAAATATGCCACTGGTTTGGACCTATGCCTACCCCAGGATCTGCTTAGAAACAAGGAAATTTCGGCCGCCAAGAGCTCAAAGATGCCGAGGACGCGGTCTTCGCGTGTTGCTAGTCGTTCTGCTCTAGGGGGTGCGGGGCCGGTTCTGACGATTAGGTTGCTGGGCGGTCCGCGCGGCTGCGCTGTTTGCGCGCTTCCGTTCGCAGTTCGGCGAGCTCATCACGTAGTTGGGTGAGCTGTTGGTCCTGCGTGGTGCGGAGATCACTCACTCGTTGCTCGCCGTGAGTTCGCTCGCGCTCGACGTCCGTCCGGGCCGCCTCGCGTTCCACGATGACAGTGGCAAGGTTCCCGCGCAGCGAGCTGGCTTCCTCCCGGATCTCATCGTGGGCGGCGCGTGACAGTTCGAGCTGGTCCCGAACTTTCGCGAGGTCGGACTCGGCGCGCTGCGACCGGGCTGCTTCGTCGTCGGCGCGGGCGGCCGCACCTCGAGCACGTTCCTCCGCTTCGGCCCTTGTGACAGAAGCGGCTTCGGTCCGCGCGTTGGCGTCGTCGCGCTCGTGCTCGGTCTCCCCCAGTCGCGTGCGCACGGTCGCCAGCTGCTCACGCAGCCGGGTCAACTCCGCCTGTGCGTTCAGATTCTGGGCCTCGGCCGCGGAGCGGGCAGCGGTCAGCTCGGCCGTCACCTGGTCGAGAGTGTGTGTCCGGTCGCCCAACTCTTCCTGGGTGACGGCGAGGGTGGCCTGCTGTGTTAGCGGCCATGCCAAACTGCCCATAGGCGGCCACGGAACTGCCCGCTGACGGCCAGTAGAACTGCCCGTTGGTGGCCATGAGATCTGCCCACTTCTTGTTCTGAACCCTGCTGCTTAAGCGGCGGGAGCCTCTCCCTGGGGTTTGATTGCGGTGTCTAAGACGCATCAAAGTCGCCCAGGAAGAGGCCCTGAATGAAGCATGACGGAGAAATCATGGAAATACTTGCTGCCTACGATCTGACCAGATCGTTGCGCGCCACAGCCGAGCTCACCGGCTGCTCGCACCACACCGTTGCCCGCCACGTCGAGGCCCGCGATGCGGGCAAGCCGATCGCGGAGCCGGCGTATCGGGGCCGGGTCACGGACCCGTTCCTGCCCAAGATTGAGGAATGGGTCGAGGCGTCTAAGGGCAAGATCCGCGCCGACCGGGCCCACGACAAGCTCCTCGCCCTCGGTTACACGGGGTCTGAGCGTTCGACCCGGCGGGCGGTATCGCAGGTCCGGACGGCCTACCGGTTTGGTCGGGTCCGGGTGCACCGGCCCTGGATCACGGAGCCGGGGATGTGGTTGCAGTATGACTTCGGCGATGGCCCCGTCATCAACGGCCGCAAAACGGTGTTGTTCGTCGCCTGGCTGGCCTGGTCGAGGTTCCGGGTCGTGATCGCCCTCCGGGATCGGACGGCCCCGACCGTGTTCGCTGCCCTTGATCGCACGCTCCGCATTCTTGGAGGAGCTCCGACCTATGTCCTCACGGACAACGAGAAAACGGTCACCGTTTCCCACATCGCCGGCGTCCCGGTGCGCAACCAGCAGACCGTGGACTTCGCCCGCCACTACGGCATCACCGTGTTGACCTGCCAGCCGGCGGACCCGGCGACGAAGGGCGGATCGGAGTCCTCAGTCAAGGTCGCCAAGGCCGACATCGTGCCCCGGGACACCAACCTGCGCCCGGAATACGCGTCGTTCGCGGAGGTTGAAGCGGCCTGTGAGGCGTTCATGGACGAGGTCAACAACCGTGAGCACCGGGTCACGCGGCGCAAGCCCGCCGCGATGCTCGAGGAGGAACAGCCGCGGCTGCACCGGATCCCCGACACCGCCCACACCGTCTCCTTCGGCCTCTCACGGAGCGTCCCGGACAACACCCCGATGGTGACGTTCGAGAACGGCCAGTACTCGGTTCCCGCGCATCTGCTCGGCGCGCGGGTCTTCGTCCGCAGCCACGGGGTCGGCGAGGGCGAGCAGGTCATCGTCGTGCACCACGGCGCCGACGGGCCCGTCGAGGTTGCCCGGCACCCGCGGGCTCGGCCGGGCAGCCCGTCGATCGATGACGCGCACTTCCCCGACCACCGCGAGAGAGTCCCGGGCGACTACGCGGTCAAGGCCCGCAGCGCTGCGGAGGCGGAGTTCCTGCGCATTGGCGCGGGCGCGAAGGCGTGGTTGCTTGAGGCCGCGGCGGCGGGCACGACGCGGATGAACGTGAAGATGGCCGACGCGGTTGCGTTGGCCAAGATCAGCGGCCTGACCGCAGTCGACGAGGCCCTGGACGAGGCGGCAACCTATGGCCGCTTCGCGACCGGCGACCTCGCCTCGATCCTCGGCTCGAACAGCTCCCGAACCCTGACCCATCGCGCTGACGAGGGGCAGTCGCTCGCG
>NZ_SOGM01000043.1:0-11811 GCF_004403545.1 Cryobacterium sp. TmT2-59
CCGGCTGCAACCGGTCGGCGGCGCATGCCGACCTTGACCATTCGCTGGACTGGCAGTTCAACGGTTTGACCGCCGAGGACAACCTCGCTCACCTGTGTCCGCCGTGCCATGCGCTGAAAAGCGAGACCCGGTGGACGGTGAAACACCTGGAGGCCGGCACCCTGAGGTGGACCTCGCCGAGCGGGCGCGCATTCGTGACCGAGCCGGCCACGTTCATCCGTGCGGTGGAACCCCAACCACCGCCGAAACCAGCCTCAGCATCTCTGCCGATGCCGGGTCCCGAACCCGCGCCTTTCTGAGTCCCTCGTGGGCGCCAGGCCACACTGGCGCCGAGACGCTGTCTGCGGTTGTCGATAATCGTGAGGAAATCGTCATCACCCGCGCCGGGCACGAGCCGGTTGTGATCGTCTCCCTCGATGAATACGAGTCGCTCAAGGAGACGGCCTATCTGCTGCGAAATCCGGCCAACGCTCGACGTCTTCTCGGATCAATCGAACGGTTGGAGTCCGGACGGGGCACCGTGAACGATCTGATCGAGTGAAATTCGTCTGGGACGAGGATGCCGGGAAAGACTGTGAATGGTGGCAGTCCCAGGACCGCAAGATCCTCAAACGGATCAACACCCTCCTTCGTGACGTCGCACGAAACGGAAACGAGGGCATCGGAAAGCCCGAACCGTTGAAACACGGATTCCACGGCCACTGGTTCCGCCGTATTACCGATGAGCACCGTCTCATCTACAAGGTCGAAGGCGACGAAGTCCGCATCGCGGGATGCCGATACCACTACGGAAACTAGGGTCACGAAACAGAGGTCGGCGGTGACTCAGTCCTGCGACTTCTTCTGCTCGGTCGAGGCGAGGTCCGCGTCGGTCACCGGCGCGATCGAGTCGCTCCGGTTCCGGGGCAGGCGGGCCACGTAGGCGCGTTTCAGTTCGGCCCAGCGCACCAGGGAGACCTGGTTGGCCGGTGTCGGTTCGGTATTCTCAGCCACGGGAACCCTTAGTCTCGGTCGCCGTCAGTGCTGCTGCGAGGAGCAGGGCGGCGAGAAGCGAACTCACGCTTCAGGGCTGCCCATCGCAGGAGCGAAACGTGGTGGATTGTCGTACTTGTCGGATCGGCCATCGGGTCTCTCAGTCTCAAGCGTGGTTTGAACGGCACGCCGCTGAGCCTGGTTCAATGATATGAAATGGCGATCGAGATTGACACGGTTGCATCGGGATTTGTCACGGTTGAGCATCGAGATGAGTTACCGACCCACCACCATCAGTGGACGGGATCGCACCCCCTATGATAGCGCCGCCGACTCGCATCCGAGCATCTGCCAGACGCCCGGGCTAGAGTCGTGCGAATGCAACCGCCCCACACCAGCCCCGAATCCGCCGACGTCACCCGCAGCAGCACGGTCACCGGCTTCGTCCGAGTGCGGGGCGCCCGGGAGAACAATCTCCAGGACGTCGACGTCGATGTGCCCCGGGACGCGATCGTCGCCTTCACCGGGGTCTCCGGCTCCGGCAAGTCCTCGCTCGCCTTCGGCACCATTTTCGCGGAGGCGCAGCGCCGGTTCCTGGAATCCGTCGCCCCATACGCCCGCCGCCTGATCCAACAGGGGCACACCCCGGACGTCGACGAGATCACCGGACTGCCGCCCGCCGTCGCGCTGCAGCAGCGGCGTGGAACCCCGAGCTCCCGGTCGAGCGTCGGCACCGTCACCACGCTCTCGAACTCGCTGCGCATGCTCTATTCCCGGGCCGGCACCTACCCGACGGATGCCGTGCGCCTCGAGTCCGATTCCTTCTCCCCCAACACCGTGGCTGGGGCCTGCCCCCGGTGCCACGGTCTGGGTACGGCGCACACCGCGACCGAGGCACTCCTCGTGCCGGACGTCACCCTGAGCATCCGTGACGGCGCCATCGCCGCCTGGCCGGGCGCCTGGCAGGGCAAGAACCTGCGGGACATCCTCACCGTTCTGGGCTACGACGTGGACACGGTCTGGCGAGACCTGCCGCGCGCGGCGCGCGACTGGATCCTCTTCACCGAGGAACAGCCCGTGGTGGAGGTCGTGCCGCAGCGGGACCGGGTTGCCAAGCCCTACCAGGGCCGGTTCTGGAGCGCCCGCAGCTACATCATGCACACTCTGGCCGATTCGAAGAGCCAGAGCCAGCGCGAGCGCGCGCTGCGCTTCGTCGAATCCGGCCCATGCCCGACCTGCGGCGGCAGCGGTCTCACCCCCGCCGCACTGCTGGTCACCGTCGCCGGGCACTCGATCGCGGCGCTCAACCGGCTGCCGCTGACCGAGCTGGCCGACCTCATCCGCCCGACCGCCGAGTTGCGCGGAGCCGATGCGGCCCGCCCCACGGCCGCGTCCGGCGAGGCCACCGAGGTCGGGGTCACCCTCACCCGCGACCTGCTCGGGCGCATCGAGGTTCTGCTCGAACTGGGACTGGGCTACCTGAGCCTCGGGCGCGCGACCCCCACCCTCTCCCCCGGCGAAATGCAGCGCCTGCGCATCGCGACCCAGCTGCGCTCGGGCCTCTTCGGCGTGATCTACGTTCTCGACGAACCCTCGGCCGGGCTGCATCCCGCCGACGCCGAACCGCTGCTGCTCGTGCTCGAGCAGCTCAAGGCATCGGGTAACTCGGTCTTCGTCGTCGAGCACAACATGGACATCGTGCGCCGCGCCGACTGGGTCGTCGACGTCGGCCCGGTGGCCGGCGCGGACGGCGGCCGGGTGCTCTACAGCGGGCCGATCGCGGGGCTGGCCGAGGTGCCGGCGTCGGTCACCCGGCGGTTCCTGTTCCCGGCCGACGCTGCCGACGCGGCCGCCGACGCGGAAGTTGACACGGCAACCGACGCTGCCGAGGCGGCCGCACCCGCCGACGGACCCGAACCGCTGCGGGTGCCCGAGAACTGGCTGGGACTGCACGGGGTCACCCGGCACAATCTGCAGGGCCTCGACGCCGACTTCCCGCTGGGGGTGCTGACCGCCGTGACCGGGGTCTCCGGGTCCGGCAAGTCCACCCTGGTCAGCCAGGTGCTGGCGGATGCCGTTCGCCACGCCCTCCATCCCGGGGCCGACGAGCCCGGCACGGCCGGGTCGGGCACGGAGGACGAGGACGACGACACCGACACCGACACCGATTCCAGCCCCCGCGCCACCGTCGACCGCATCACGGGTCTTGGCGCCGTCCACCGCCTGGTGCGCGTCGACCAGAAGCCCATCGGCCGCACCCCGCGGTCCAACCTGGCCACCTACACCGGACTCTTCGACGCGGTGCGGGCGGCCTTCGCGGCCACCGAGGATGCGCGAAGCCTCGGCTTCGGCGCCGGCCGGTTCTCGTTCAATGTGGCCGGCGGCCGCTGCGAGACCTGCGCCGGCGAGGGCTCCGTGAGCGTCGGGCTGCTCTTCCTGCCCGGCAGCTACGCACCCTGCCCGGCCTGCCACGGCTCGCGCTACAACCCGGAGACCCTGGCCGTCACCTACCAGGGGAAGACCATCGCCGAGGTGCTCGGGCAGAGCGTCGACGAGGCCGCGGCCTTCCTCAGCGGGATCCCCGCGGCAGCGCGCAGCCTGGCCACCCTGCGGGAGGTCGGCCTCGGCTACCTGCGCCTCGGCCAGCCCGCAACCGAGCTCTCGGGCGGCGAGGCGCAACGCATCAAGCTCGCCACTGAGCTGCAGCGGGCCCGCCGCGGGCACACGCTCTACCTGCTCGACGAGCCCACCACGGGCCTGCACCCGGCGGATGTCCGCCTGCTCCTGACCCAGCTGGGCCGCCTGGTCGACGCCGGTAACACGGTGATCGTCGTCGAGCACAACCTCGACGTGGTGGCCGCCGCGGACTGGGTCATCGATCTGGGCCCGGCCGGCGGCGACGCGGGCGGCCGGATCGTGGCGACCGGGACCCCGGCCACGGTCGCCGCGCATCCGCACAGTCGCACGGCCCCCTACCTGGCTCGCCGCCTGGCCGCCCGGTAGCCCTTCCCGTTCTCGTGGAGTGCCTCGCGGCGCAGGTTATGCACGGCGGCGCAGGCTGGAACCTGCGCCGCCGTGCATAACCTGCGCCGCCGTGCCGCTCGATGCCCCGGGCCGGCCCCGGGCCCGGGCCAGCCCGGCCGACCCGGCGGGTGCCATAGATTGGGAGTGACGTTGCAGCGCAAAGGAGCTCTCATGACCGGTTGGCGGATCCGCGACTTTCACTCGGACGACCTGGACGGCATCCTGCGTCTCTGGGAAGAGATCACAGCCGCCCGCACGGAGCCCGTCTACGGATTGTCCGAGGTGCTGGCGTCCTGCCAGAAGGACGACGCCGTCGTGGCCATGATGGGCGACGAGGTCGTGGGCGCCGCCGTCGGCCGGGCCGCCCACGCGCAGGGCTGGGTCGTCTTCCTCGCCACCGCACAGCGGGAGCAGGGCCGAGGCATCGGCACCGCCCTGCTGGCCGCCCTGGAGAAGAAGATGTCCCGGCACGGGCTGACCAAACTGTCCGCGCTGATGCCGGAAACGGCCACCCGGGTCGACGCGTTCGTGAAGCGCGGCTTCGAGGTCAAGAAGAACCTACGCTACTTCGAGCGCCACATTCCCGTGCAGCGGGAGGAGCTGCGATCACTCACCGAGCTGGGCGGACGCATCCTGGCCCGCGACCTCTGGGAAGGCGTCGGCGGCATGCGCACCGAGAAGGAACTGCTCGAACGCCGACTGGTGATGCCGCTGGCGAAACCCGACATGGCCGAGCAGTACGGCGTGGTGCCGCCGAAGGCCGTCGTGCTCTTCGGCCCTCCCGGCACGGGCAAGACCACCTTCGCGAAGGCGATCGCCTCCCGGCTGGAGTGGCCCTTCGTCGAGGTCTTCCCCTCCCGGCTCGCCGCCGACCCCAAGGGCCTCGCCGGAGCGCTGCGCGAGACGTTCCTGAAGATCTCCGAACTGGAACACGCGGTCGTCTTCATCGACGAGGTCGAGGAGATCGCCGCCCAGCGCGGCGGCGAACCGCCCTCGGCCCTGCAGGGCGTGACCAACGAGCTGCTGAAGATCATCCCGGCCTTCCGTGAACAGCCCGGCCGCCTGCTGGTCTGCGCCACGAACTTCATCCGCGCCCTCGACTCCGCCTTCCTCCGGCACGGCCGCTTCGATTACGTGATCCCGATCGGGCTTCCGGATGCCGCGGCGCGCCAGGCCATCTGGGAGCGCTACGTTCCCCCGGCCACGGCCGGCACGGTCGACCTTGACCTGCTGGTCGAGGCGAGCGACGGCTTCTCCCCCGCGGACATCGAATACGCGGCCCGGCGCGCCTCGCAGGAGGCCCTCGAACGAGCGCTCTTCGAAGGCGCGGACGAGTCGACTCCCGGCGGCCCCGGCACGGACGACTACCTGCTGGCGATCCAGTCCACCCGCACCACCGTGTCGCCCCAGGTGGCCAGCGAGTTCCTCGAGGACATCGAGCTGCTGGCGCGGCTCTAGCTCGAAGACCCGGCCGGCTCAGGCGCCGGCGGATTCCTCGGTGAACTCGGCCAGGGTGGCCTCGATCGTGGCGTACGACCACCGGTAGGCGGCATCCTCGTCGCGCTCGACTAGGGCCTCGGCCAGCTGGTTGTGCCGGTGGGCCGAGGGCGGCGTGTACTCGGTGATGGTGAACCGCTTCTCTTCCTGCCGGGTCCGGAGGACCGCCGCCACCGTGCCGGCGAAGTGTGCCATCACGCTGTTGCCCGACCCGATCAGGATCAGCGAGTGGAACCGGACGTCGGCCTCGAGAAACCGCGGTCCCTCGCCGGCCAGGTTGGACTCCATCATCGCCGCCGCCGCGGCCTGCACGGCGTCCAGCTGTTCCTGCGTCATCAGGCGGGCGCTGAGGCGGGCCGCGACCGGTTCGATTCCGAGCCGAAGTTCGAGCAGCTCGCGCATCTGGGTGTAGTACTCGGCGCCGCGACCCCGGCCGCGCCATCCGATGATCTGGGGGTTCATCAGGTCCCAGAATTCCCGCGGGAGCACCTGCGTTCCGACCCGCTGCCGGGGCTCGACCATCCCGAGCGACTGGAGCACCCGCAGCGCCTCCCGCAGCACCGAGCGGGAGACGGCGAAGTCGTCGATGATCTGGTCGAGGTTCAGGATGTCGCCGGGCGCATAGGCGGCGTCGACGATCTGCTGGCCCAGGGCGTTCAGCACCCGAGCATGCAGGCCCCGTTCACGCCAGGATGCTGCGCCCGCCCCACGGTTCATCTCAACTTCTCTCTCCGGGACCCGTGCGAGCGGCCCGCCGCCGGATGTCCCCCCGCGATCGTAGCGGCGTTGGTCACGACGACGTAATTCCTGTGCCACACTCAATTATCTGATTAATCAGATATTTGGACGATGGGGTCGCAGAGAAGCCGCCTCGGAATGGATATTCACATGAATTTCGCCCTTGCGGTCCCGGTGGTTCCGATCGAACCGGCCGGCAGCAACCTGCAGCTCATCATCGCGGCCCTCGTGGGCGTCGCCGTGATCATCGTGCTGATCACCTGGCTCAAAGTGCACCCGTTCCTCGCCCTCTCGATCGGCGCCGTGGGCGTGGGCGTCGGAGCCGGGCTCGCTCCGGCCGCCGCCGTGACCAGCTTCAGCACCGGCTTCGGCGCCACCATGGCGGGCGTCGGCATCCTGGTCGGTTTCGGCGCCATGTTCGGCAAGCTGCTCGCCGACTCCGGCGGAGCCGACCGCATCGTCGACTCCCTGGTGACCCGCTCGAGTGCGCGCACCCTGCCGTGGACCATGGCCCTGATCGGCGGCCTGATCGGCCTGCCGATGTTCTTCGAGGTCGGTCTCGTGCTGCTCATCCCGGTGATCATCCTGGTCGCCCGCCGCAGCGGACTCTCCCTGATCCGGATCGCCATCCCCGCCCTCGCCGGCCTGTCGGTCATGCACGGCCTCGTGCCGCCGCACCCCGGGCCCCTCGTGGCCGTGACCACGCTGGGCGCGAACCTCGGACTCACCCTCGCCATCGGCGTGCTGATCGCCATCCCGACCGTCATCATCGCCGGCCCGGTCTTCAGCAAGTTCGCCAGCAAGTGGGTCTCCGTGCCCGTGCCGCAGCTGTTCCTGACCAACGAGGAACAGGGCCTGGGCGAGAACGCCAAGCGCCCGAGCTTCCTGATCACCATCTCGGGCATCCTCCTCCCCGTCGTGCTGATGCTCGCCCGCTCGATCGCCGACGCGGTCAACCCGGGCTCCACCTCGCCGCTGAACGCCACCCTCGACTTCCTCGGCACCCCGATGATCGCGCTCGGCATCGCCGTCATCTACGCGATGATCGTCTTCGGTCGCGGCGGCGGCATGGACCGCACCGCGGTCGCCAAGTCGCTCTCCGATTCCCTGCCCCCCATCGCCGGCATCCTGCTGATCGTGGGCGCCGGCGGCGGGTTCAAGCAGGTTCTGATCGACACCGGGATCGGTACCGTCATCGCCGACGCCGTGGCCGGCAGCAGCATCTCGGTGCTCCTCCTGGCCTGGTTCGTCGCCGCGCTGATCCGCGTGGCCACCGGTTCGGCGACGGTCGCCACCGTCACCGCCGCCGGCATTCTCGCCCCCGTCGCGGCCAGCCTGGGCGGCACGGATGTCTCCCTGATGGTTCTGGCCATCGGCGCGGGTTCGCTGTTCCTCTCCCACGTCAACGACGCGGGGTTCTGGCTCGTCAAGGAATACCTCGGCACCACCGTCGGGCAGAACCTGAAGACCTGGACCGTGATGGAATGCCTCATCTCCGTCACCGGCCTCGCCGGCGTCCTGCTCCTGAACATCGTGATCTAACGTGTTCGCGAGAGCGCAACCGGTGCTCGTGATCATGGGCATCTCCGGGTCGGGCAAGTCCACCGTGGCCGGGCTCCTCGCCGGCCAGCTCGGCTGGGACCTCGAGGAAGGCGACGACCTGCATCCGCAGGAGAACATCGACAAGATGTCCGCCGGCCACGCCCTGAACGACGAGGACCGCGCGCCCTGGCTCGACACGGTCTCCTCCTGGATCATCGAGCACACCATGGCCGACGTGCCGGGCATCATCACCTGCTCCGCGCTCAAGCGCCGCTACCGCGACGTGCTGCGTGAGCACAACGTGGTCTTCGTGCACCTGGCCGGGTCGACGGAACTGATCGGGCGGCGCCTCGCCACCCGTCACGACCACTACATGCCGGCCTCGCTGCTCGACTCGCAGGTCGCCACGCTCGAGGCGCCCGACGCCGACGAGCGCGCCATCACGATCGACGCCGGCCGCGCCCCGGCCGAGGAGGCCGCGGAGATCGTGCGGCGACTCGGGCTCACCCCCCGGGCCGGGTCCTCGACCCTCGGCGCGGCGGAGCCGGGCAAGTCCTCGGTGCCGCGCGCTGCGGCGCCGGCCCAGGGGTAGCACCCGCAACAACGACGGTCCCCGCGGTCACGGCCGCGGGGACCGTCGCGTGCTCCCGCCGGCGGAGCCTGGTTTCTGACCTTCCGCTCCGAGTGCCCTATCAGCGAGCTATGACCGGCCTGATCGGCACCCCCGGTATGCCAGCATCGACCTCGCGGGGATCGACCCCATGGAGGCGTACTGATGACAACCACCGTTCACGGCACACAGATGCCACTCTCGACAGATCACCGGCACCCGGCCGCCGGGCCGGCACTCCCGGCACACTCCCAGCAGCTGCCGATCCGGAGGATCGTGGTGGGGCTCTCCCTCACCGTGCTCGCGGCCATCCACGTTCTGGACCTGCCCGGCAAATTCGCCGAAACGCCCTATCTCGCCGTGGCCTACATCGGTCTCGTCGTGACCGCGCTCGTCATCGCCGAAAGGCTGTTCGTGGTGGGTTCCCGCCGCGACTTCGCGGCCGCCGCATCACTCTCGGTGCTCGTGATCGCCGGATTCGTCGTCAATCGCACCGTCGGAATGCCCGGGGCGATGGATGACATCGGCAACTGGCTGGAGCCTCTCGGACTCCTCTCCCTCCTGGTCGAAGCCTTCGTCGTGTGGCAGGCCGCAGCGGCCCTGCTCACCCGCACCCGGCACTGAGCCGCGCCGGACGGGCACCGAGGGCACCGGGCCGCGGCCTCGAGCGCGTACGCTGAGATTCACCCGCCTGACGTGACCGCGTGAGGCAAAGCGCCCGACGGATGCCGGAACGGAGGCAGGAATGACCCGCACTCTCGACGCGCGCACGACCCGCCCCCGGGCGAGTGCCGTCCGGCCCGTGATCCTGGCGGCGCTCACCCTGGCCGCCATGCTGCTCTGCCTGCTCGCGGTGCACTCCGCCGGCCACGGAGCCGGGCACGACATGCCGGCCGTCGCCTCGTCGTCGTCGATGACGGCCGTGCACAGCGCGGCTGCCCACGTCGCGGCCGCCCAGAGCGCAGTCGCCGACGTCGCTGCCGACGTGGCTGCCGCACCCGTCGGGGCGTCCGGCGACGCCATGCTCGCGATGACCTGCTCCATCCTGCTCGCACTCGCCGCCGTTGTCGTGCTGGCCCGTCGCCCGTCTCTCTTCCAGCGCCTGCTCGAGGCGGGCGGCTTCGTCGTCGGCTCGTTCCGGGCCATCCCCCTGCACCTGCACCGTCCCAGCCTCACCCTGCTCTCCATCAGCCGCGTGTAGACCGAGACCCCGCCCGCGCACCTTCCCGGCTGCGCGGCTTCGCCGTCCCCTCGGCGTCCGGTTTCTCACTCTTCATCGATGAATGGACGAACAATGCTCAGAACTTCCCGCACCATCCGCTCTTCTCTGCTCGCCACCGTCGCGGTCGCCGCCGCCCTCACCCTGAGCGCCTGCGGCGGTGCGACGACCGCCACCGGGCCAGGCGCCGGCAGCACCCCGGCTGCCTCCTCCGCCGCCTTCAACCCGGCGGACGTCGCATTCGCCCGGATGATGATCCCGCACCACGAACAGGCCGTCACGATGAGCGACGACCTGCTGGCCAAGCACGGCGCCGACCCGCGCGTCGTCGACCTGGCCACGCAGATCAAGGCCGCCCAGGAGCCCGAGATCGACCAGCTGACCGCCTGGCTGACCGCCTGGGGCGCCGACACCGGCGGCATGTCCGACATGGACCACGGCACCGACGGCATGATGAGCGATGCCGACATGATGACGCTCGGCAACGCCTCCGGCGCCGACGCCGACCGGGTCTTCCTCGAGCTGATGATCGGTCACCACGAGGGTGCGATCGCCATGGCCCAGACCGAGGTGGACGACGGCGAGAACGCCGACGCCCAGGCCCTCGCGAAGGCGATCGTCGCGTCGCAGACCGATGAGGTCGCCGCGATGACCGACCTCCTCGCCGCGCTGTAAGGGCCGGGCACCATGACCGAACGCACCGGCGGCATCCGCCCCCGCGCCATTCGCCACCGCGCCATCCGCCCCCAAGCCATCCGCCAGACGGGCACCGCCGTGGTCACGGCCGGCCTCGCGGTCCTGCTGGCCGGCTGCGCCCCCGGCACGGATGCCCCGGCAACCGCCACCGCTCCCTCCACTGCCGCCGCCGCTTTCGAGCACATCCACGGCCTCGGCGCCGACCCGGCCACCGGGCAGACCTACGCCGGGACGCACGAGGGGGTCTGGGTCATTCCCACCTGGGCCCTCCCGGACAGTTACCTGGCGGGGGCCCCGCGCTCCGGCGCCACCGCGCTGACCCGCACCGAGGGTCCCGTCTTCGACGCCATGGGCTTCACGGTGGCGCCCTCCGGGCTGCTGCTGGCCTCGGGGCATCCGGACCCGGGGCAGAAGTCCGCCCTCACCGGGCCGAACCTCGGGCTGGTATCCAGTGCGGATGCGGCGGCGAACTGGGCATCCGTCTCGCTGGCCGGACAGACCGACTTCCACGACCTCGACGCGGTGCCCCTGGCCAGTGGGGCCCTGCGGATCTTCGGCTATGACGCCGCCGACGGGACCGTCGCGGTCAGCGACGACGACGGCGCCACCTGGGCGGCCGGAGCCACGCTGGCGCTGCGGGACCTGGCCGCCGACCCCGCGAACCCCGACCGGGTGTTCGCGACCACGGCCGACGGCCTGGCCGTGAGCGACGACGCGGGGCGCACGTTCGCCCCGATGACGGATGCGCCGACCCTCGTGCTGATCGACGTGGTCGACGCCGCGGCGGGCGGCGGGCTCGTGGGCGTCGACCCGGACGGCCGGCTCTGGCACCAGGCGGCCGCGGCCGGACCCTGGGCTCGTGACGGGCAGGCCGACGGCACGCCGGAAGCGCTGAGCTTCGTCGGCGGTTCCTCGCCGTGGATCCTCGCCGCGGACCAGCGCGGCGTTGTCGCCAGCGACGACTACGGACGCACATGGACCGTTCTCGTGCCGAGCCGGGCTTAGGCGCGACCGGTGGAGAACATTACCCCCGGGGGCATACTCAGAGTGACGAATCCAGGACTGCGGACGAGAGGACAACGACCATGATGTGGGGTTATGACGGAGGAATGGGGTGGGCCTGGTTCTTCGGTCTGCTCGTCATCATCGGGATCGCGCTGCTGATCGTCCTGGCCGTGCGGCTGTCGGCCGGGCCGGCCGCAGGGCCAAGCGCCGGGCCGCCGGCCGGACCGGCGCGGGAGAACGGGACGCCCGGGCGCAGCCGCGCCCGCCAGATCCTGGACGAGCGTTTCGCGAAGGGCGAGCTGACGGTGGAGCAGTACCGCGAGCAGATCCGGGCGCTGGGCGAAGGCGGCGAATGAAACCGATCAGCCGCCGGACCGCCCTCACTCTGGGTGGCCTGGGGGTGGCCGGCACGGTCATCGGCGGGGCGGGTCTGCTCTGGACCGGGCAGGGCGACTCCGGGCAGGGCGGCCCCGGGCAGCCCGCCGGCCGGCCCGCCGGCTCGCCCGCC